>JADFXA010000118.1 GCA_015233755.1 Desulfamplus sp.
TGTAGAGACAGATTTAAGAGTCCACAGCAATGAAGTATGTCGTGCGTTCATCAATGCTGCACCTGAAAATCTACTGTTTGCAGATGACAAAAGTTTTGCCCAAGAAAACTTCTCTCTTTTGCTTGAACTTGCTGAACAAAGGAAAATTCCAGCAGAGTTTAATGTCAAATACTTAAGAGATTTGAAAACAAGAGCAGCTTGTAAATTGCTATCTTAAAGCCCATGGATAATAGACCAATTAAAAAATTAGATGCCCTTGTCTGCGATCTTGACGGCACATTGCTTCATTCTCAAAAAGAAGCAATTGCAGTTGAAGGTAGAACCCGTGCAAGTTTTATCTCACAAGATGCGGCGTTGATTCTCTCGGATATAAGCCAAATATTTCCAATAGTTATAGCAACTGGAAGAAATGCAGCAAGTGTCTATAAACTTGTAAGAAAACTGCCAAATGTTAAATTCTGTGGTTTTGTTCTTGAAAATGGCTTTGTTGCTAAAAATAAAATCGATGATGAGTCAACCCTTAAATTAGTCGATGACTGGGATAAAATTGCATCACTATTTCCAGAATGGGAAAGATTACCATTTTATGAGAATTGTGTTGGATTTGTTTTCAATTTTGATAAAAGTGATATTGATAGAGATGCTATTGATTTAAAATTAAAAGATGCTAAGAGCATTTTAGAACAAAATGGATATAACTATCCTGTATATAAAGAGAGACGAAAAATTTTTATCTATCCTGATCATGTTGATAAAATGAAAGGTCTTGCCCTTCTTGGTATTAATCCATATATTGTAATGGGGGATGGCACAAATGACATTCAAATAATGCAGCAAAGCACTTTTGCAATAACATTAAACTCAGGTGCATCGGAACTAAAAGAGATAGTAAGCAAAAAAGATGGATTTTGTTCTATGCAAGAAGAGCATAATGCAGCTTGTGAAATGCTTGAGTTTGCATATAACAAGATTAAAAGTTTGCTTGAAATACAAAAACTTTAGGGTTAGAAGCTATTGAGAACGCTATTCAGACTATTAAATTAAAGGAGAAAGAAAATGGGATTTCTAAGTAAATTAAAAGAGAGTGCGATTGAGCTGCAAAGCCAATTGGTAACTCAGGTAAAACAGTATAAGAACCAGAATTTTGCAGATGCTACTATGGCTGTTTGTGCTCTTGTAGCAGCAGCAGATGGCACTATTGATGCTACTGAGAGAAAAAAGACAGCGGGCTTTATAAGTTCTAATGACACACTTGCTGTGTTTGATGTGAGTCAGTTACAGCAGACATTCAACACCTATTGTGACAAATTGGTTAAAGATTTTGATTTTGGCAAGATTGATCTTCTTCAGGTAGTTGCCAAATTGAAAAAAACTCCTCCTCAAGCACGTGCGGCTGTTCAGGTGGCTGTTATTATAGCAGGAGCTGATGGCAATTTTGATTCTGATGAAAAGAACATTATCAGGGAAATATGTCGTTCACTCGACATTGACCCTAAAGAGTTTGATCTTTAATTTTATATCCAATCATTTATTTGCCTGTTAAATCAGGCAGGTATGATAATAGGAAACTTTTGAGGTGAGCATGTCAGACTGGTATATATTCACAGATGGGAATCAAAAAGGTCCTCTATCAACTGATGAGGCAAGAGCCTTTATTCGTGAAAATCAAGGAGCTTATTGTTGGCAGCAAGGTTTTTACAATTGGAAGCCAGCCTATGAAGTTATGGAAATCTGGAGATTTAAAAAAGATGGTATAACCCCTTTTCCAAAACCTCCAGATAATATGATGTCTAAAAAACCTGACCGTCTGCCAGTTGAACAGACCAACTATCTTCAACCAGTTCAATCTTCATATCAACCTAAAACAATAGAGCAGTCTAATCAGATACAACATATTCACAACAGCCCAAGTGTCAGTATCCAAAGCGACACTGAATCTCAAACTGGAACAAGCTCTGCTGGTTTTGGAACTAATGCTGTTACTGACGGTATTGATTTCAAGATATATGGTAATGAGATGCAGTATGTGGAGCTTGAGCTTGATCAAGGAGAGAGTGCTGTTGCTGAAGCAGGTGCATTGATGTATAAAAACGAAAGCGTTGAAATGAAGACTATTTTCGGTGATGGTACAGGTCAAGAGCAAGGTTTGATGAGCCGTCTTTTTGGCGCTGGGCAAAGATTATTAACAGGTGAAAGCCTATTTATTACCATGTTTACCCAATCAAAACATGGAAAAGGACGTGTAGCCTTCGCAGCACCATTTCCGGGAACAATAATTCCTTTAAAGTTAAATGATTACAACAATAAAATCATCTGCCAAAAAGATAGTTTTCTTGCTGGCAGTAAAGGAGTAAGAGTCGGTATTCACTTTCAAAAACGAATACTCACAGGGCTTTTTGGTGGCGAAGGTTTTATAATGCAAAAGATTGAGGGTGATGGTTTTGTCTTTATGCACGTTGGAGGAGCTGTTCACAGAATTAATCTCAATTACGGTGAAGTTTTACATGTAGATACTGGTTGTCTTGCAGCCATGACTTCAACAGTTGACTTTGATATTATGCAGGCAGGTGGAATTAAAACCATGCTTTTTGGCGGAGAAGGTCTATTTTTTGCTAAACTTACAGGACCTGGAACAGTGTGGCTTCAAAGTCTCCCATTCTCACGCCTTGCCGGAAGAATGCTTGCATGTGCCCCATCTGGAACACAGGTTAGCAGCCATCGTCAAGGTGAAGGTTCTATTCTTGGTGGTTTTGGTGATCTGCTTGGGGGCCGTTAGAATAGCAATCCATATTTATTTTGATCAAAAAGAGGGCAATCATTTATGGTTGCCCTCTTTTATTCACCTTTGTAGAGCTTAATATCACCTTTTTTTATAGTATCAATATCCTCTTTTTTCTCCTGATAAATCTTTTGCGCCTCTAAAGGATTTTTGACAACTTTTGGGGTAAGAAAGACATAGAGATTAGTTCTATCAGCCCCCTTGGAGACTGTTTTAAATAGATACCCCACACCCGGAATATCTCCAAGACAAGGCAGACTCTGTTGAGATTCTGAAAGACTCTCATCAATAAGCCCTCCTATAACTACTGTATTTCCATCTTCCACAATTAATGTTGTCTGAATCTGACGTTTTAGTGTTGTTGGACGATCATTGTTATTTTGGGTTACAGAGTCTAATTTTGTGATCTCTTGAAATACATTCAGCCTAACCAATCTATCTTTGCTTATTTGTGGAGTGATTTTTAGTGTAATTCCAACATCTTTGTATTCATAGGAGCTATAAGTTTCTGTGGCATTGTCAGCAGCAGACCGAGTCTGATACGGAACATTCTTACCAATAGTTAATGCCGCCTCTTCATTATCAGTTGTTAGAATTTGAGGTGTTGATAGAATATGAGCATCTTTATTGCTCTTATAAGCCTGAACCACAGCACCGATTGAGGGAAAGACTATATTACCTATTTTAAGAGTTTTACCCATAACACCAACTGCAAAACCAGCAGGCAGATTTCCAGTAGTTGCAATTGTGTTGAAGTTAGAATAGGCATTACTGCCATTGCCTCCTCCACCAAATCCTCCAAAATAGACACCTTGATCTTTTCCACTGGAATCTTCGTCAAATCCTTCACCTGCACGCCACTCAGTGCCAAGCTGAAACCCATTAGTAACATTTACCTCCATTATAAGGCACTCTATATAAACCATAGCTCTTGGAATATCGAGTTTTGCGATAACCTCTTCAATAACAGGGTAATCATCTTTATCTCCCATGATAACAAGGCTGTTAGTTGCTTTGTCTGCTGTTATTTTTATTGATTTTGATAAAATAGGAATGCTTTTCTTTCCACTGTTATCTTGCTTGTTATTATCAACTGAATTTGGAATCTCCATTAATACCTTTGCAAGGTTTTCAGCAGAGGCATGTTCAAGGTAATAGACTCTGATTTTTTCTTCCCCTTTTGGCACCTTTTGATCTAAAAGCTTGATAAGCTCTTTTACCCGTTCCGTCTCCGTCTCATTTGCAAGCAAAACAATAGAGTTAGTCCTCTGGTCAGAGACCAATTTAACAACCATATCAGGATCTTCTTTGCCTTTGTCTCCCCTGCTTCTTGCAGCAAAAATTTCAGAAAGATTATTAACAAGTTTCTCTGAATCTGCATATTCTAAAGGAATGACAGATAGCTTTTTACCAATTCCCATAACATCAACTGCATTTATAATTTTTAATAGACGCTCAATATTTGAATCAGTATCTGTGATAATAAGCATATTTGTGTCTGAATATGATAAAATAACACTTCCTTTAGATACAAGCGGCGTAAATATCCGCTTCATCTCATCTGTGTCAGCATATTTAAGCGGGATAATTCGAGTTACCATTTTATCTCCACCATCCCCAGTAAAACCTGATTGCTTAAACTTCAATGGTGAATGTCCAAATGAAGAGTTATCAATTGATGAATCATTAAGAATTGTAGTGTCAAGATTTTGGGAACGGGCATCAGGAGATGGAAGAATTTTTATCACATCTCCTGCTTCAACTGTAGAAAATCCATGAACATTCAGCACTGACTCAAAAACTCTATATGCCTCATTAACTGAAATTTTTGAGGGTGATATGATGGTAACATTTCCCTTAACACGATTATCTACAATAAAATTTTTATGCGTAAGTTCGCTAATGAATTTAATAAAAAGATTTATATCAACATCATTGAAATCTATTGAGACATAGTCGTCGTTGTCTGTTTCTGTTTTATCTGTTCTATTAGTTGATTTATCTTTAACACCTTCTTTGATACCTTTAATATATTTTGTACTATCTAAAGCATTAACGGGGGGATTAAATAGTGGTGAGAGCATATAAATCAATATTAAAATTATTATAAATAAACTCTTATTAATGATCTATCATAATGCATTTTTGATGTTCTGTTATTAAACCAACAGTTATTCAACATGATATAAAAGTTCCTTTACCTGACCACGTCTTCTAATTTGCATCTTTAAATCAGATGAGTTTTTAAGTCTGTCATACAAAGATATAGCATCATCAACAGATGTAATCTCTTTTCCGTCAACTCCCATTATAATATCACCGTTTTGAATTCCCATCTCTTTAAACATTGAACTTTGTTTAATTCCATATAGCAAAATTCCGTCAGGATTCCCACCTGTAAAATGTGGTTTTGCTCTCACTTGACTCATAAGCCCATTTATATCTTTCATAGATTCATCAATAAATGAGCGTTTTATTGAGATATTTATACTTTCATCATTCTCAGAAGAGTTTGCTTTGTTTGAGCTATTATTTGATATAGAATCACTATTTTTTTTAGATGTCTCTTCTTCTGTAATTTCTAACTTTTCATCTTTACCGTTTCTTGAAAGAACAACGCTGAATCTTAAAATTTTTTTAATGACAGCATCTTCAATTTTATCACCTATTTTGTAAAGCTCTTGTTTTTTGTCTTTATCATTTTCAATTACAGCATAGTTTTCTGAATCTTCACCACCTGTTGCTGTTCCCCAAAGTTTTAATTTAAGCTCTGTTTTTTCAAGGGATTCTAACTCTTGTTCAGATAGAGAATCCTTCTCTTTATTGTTATTAACAGCAATATTTTTGGATGTATTGAAAAGATCTCTTTTGTTAATTATATCATAGTAGCTTAGTAAAGGCTCTACTTTGAGGTTTGAATTGGAGTTATCAGATTTTTTGGAATATCGGTTTTTAGATAAGCCATTATTCAATTGGGAGCTAATAGATGATTTAGTATGAGATAGATCAAGAAAATAGAGACCTATAGAACCATATAAAGTATCAACTAATAAAAACATTATACCTGTTAAGCAGGCAATATTGAATAGATTAAATATATATTTCATGGTAGTCTAAACTCCAAACTATTTCTTTTTAGAACTATTTTACTATTTTTTTTCAAGGAAGCATTTAGAAGCTGTGATTTACCTAAAGTGTGCAACAAGGAGTATTAAAATTGGATACAGATATTAACCCAATAATCCACAATCAAATAATTGATAATCAAATATCCATTAATCATAATGAGATTAATATAGCAACCCCTCAATCTTCAGAAGCCTCAGGCGTTCTATTTCTTGCCCCTGCATTTATAATCTGGGGATTAAGCCCTATATATTGGAAACTTTTATCTCATGTCTCATCAATTGAGCTATTATTTCAAAGAGTTATCTGGTCATCTCTTTTTCTATATGCCATTGTTCTCTGGCAAGGGAAAAATGGTGAGATAAAAAAGATACTACGAAGCCCATCTACTATGATAAGCCTTGTTGGAAGCACTATGGTGTTATCATTGAATTGGTATCTTTTCATCTGGGCTGTCAACCACGGTAAGGTGCTTCAAACAAGCCTTGGATATTATATAAATCCATTAGTTATGGTTTTGCTTGGCATGATATTTCTTAAAGAGAGATTAAGAAAACTTCAGATGGTAGCCCTATTTATTGCAGGCAGTGCGGTGGTTTATTATGCTGTTGGACTTGGGCAATTTCCTTGGATTGCTTTGACACTTGGGTTCTCTTTTGGCTTTTATGGGCTTTTTCACAAAATGACATCTATCTCATCTTTAACAGGACTCTTAGTTGAGACACTTATCCTCTCAGTTCCAGCAACCATATCTATTTGCTGGTGGCAGATTCAAGGTACATCGGCTCTGTTTAGTGTAAATCTTGAAACTGACTTGCTTCTTGTTGGCACAAATCTTGTAACTGCTATACCCCTTCTTATGTTCATTATTGGAACAAGACGAAGCACCATGACAACCGTAGGATTCATACAATACTTATCACCGAGTCTTACATTTCTGTTAGCAGTATTTATATACC
>JADFXA010000119.1 GCA_015233755.1 Desulfamplus sp.
CCATTTATTGTCATTGGAAATGAGTCTAAAGTAATAAAAACTGTTGGTATCATGTAGGCTGGAACACGCTCGGATAGATGTTTTCTCAACTCTGATGATAGCGGCTTAGACTTAGTTACAATATAAGCTGCCAAATGGTTATTTTTTTCAGACTCATCTTGCCATACCATTACAAGAGCATCTTCAATACCTGCAAAACTCTTTAAAGCAGAGGCAATTTCACCCGGTTCTATACGAAAACCTCTTATTTTCACCTGTTCATCTACACGACCTAAAAACTCTATATCTCCAGTTGGCAGCCATTTTCCTAAATCTCCTATTCGATACATTCGGTTTAAATCTTTGGTATTATCAATAAAAGGATTTGAAATAAATTTTTGATAAGTAAGATCGGGACGATTTAGATAACCACGAGCAACCCCAACTCCAGCAAAACAAAGCTCACCAGCAACGCCTACTGGCACAGGGTTAAGATGTTGATCAACGATAAATACAGCGTTGTTGGCAATTGGAGAACCAACTGGAATTGTATCGCCATAAAAAGAGTCTGGATTCACCTTATGAAAAGAGGTGCAAACAGCAGTTTCTGTTGGTCCATAAGCATTAAAATAATTTTTTGTTCTGCCATAAAATAGAGCATCTTCTTTAATAGCTGGTTCACCAGCAGTTATGAGAACTCTAAGTTTTGGCAAAGGGTGTCGATTAAGCATTTTAAGGTAAACAGGAGGTAATGTTATTACACTAATCTCTTTATTTTCCATATAATCTATAAATCGGGTTGTATCTTGTATCTGCTCTTTATCAATCATTACAACTGCCGCACCGCAAAGAAGAGCCATAAAGATTTCTGACATTGAGGCATCAAACATCAAGGTTGCAAATTGAAGGACTCTATCATCCGGCTTAACGTCAAAACCTTCAATTTGGGCTAAAATCATGTTGATAAAACTTCGATGTTCAACCATCACCCCTTTAGGCTCACCTGTAGAGCCTGATGTGTAAATAATATATGCAAGATCAGTTGGAGCTGCTGCTGGTATGAGGTTAGAAGTATAATTTGGAGAAGAGGAGTGAGGGGTGAGGCAGAAATCCTCTTCAATGTTGATAATCTTACTTGGGTTCAACTCTTTTGCAAGCTCTAAATTCGCTTTATCAGTAATAACAATTTCTGCCTTGCTATCTTTAACAATATACTGGAGGCGTTTGAGAGGAGATTCAGGGTCAAGCGGTAAAAATACTCCGCCTGATTTCAATACTCCGATTAGTGCTATTGGCACATAGTGGCTTCTGTTAAGCAATACTCCAACTGGTGTGTCAGGAACAATTCCAAACGAATCACGCAAAGAAAAGCCTAAGATATTGGAATATTGATTAAGCTCTTTGTATGATAGTATTACATCTTGATAAATTGCAGCAATATTATCAGGGGTAGCAACAACTTGCTCCTCAAAAAGTGTTGCCAATGTCTTATCTTTTGGAAAATCCCTTGTCTTTCTATTAAAGCCTGATTTTAGAATTTTCTCTTCATCTTGAGTTAAAATATTTAATTTGCTTATCTGATTTTCAGGTTGTTTCAAGACACTTTCCAAAAGTGAGTTTAAATGCCCTGCCATACGCTCAATTGTCTCTTTTCTAAAGAGATCAGTGTTGTAATTTATATCAAGATTTAGAGCATTAGCACCTTTAGAAAGCTCACTATCGCCTTCTGAAAAAATCAATGTTAAATCAAATTGACTCTGCTCTATGGGGAAATTAAACTCTGAAATTGTAACTCCTTCTACAGAAGAGGTTACTTGAATATTATTTTGCAGAACAAGCATGACATCAAAAATCGGGCTTCTTCCCACATCTCGTAACACGTTTAACTCTTCTACAAGCCTATCAAATGGGTATATCTGGTGATCAAAAGCATTTGTAATGGTCTTGGCTACATCTTCTAAGAGGGCTGTAAATTGCATATCAGGCTCTAAACGATCCCGCAAAGCTACAGTATTCACAAAAAAACCAATCTGTTCTTCAAGGTCTGCGTGATCTCTTCCTGCAACTGGCGAACCGATAATAATATCTTGCTGCCCCGTGTATCTGAACAAAAGCACCTTGAGAACAGCTGTCAATCCAGTGAAAAGGCTGATTCTCTTTTGATTGCAAAACCTCGTAAAATCTTCTGTTAAAGCTTTTGAGATTTGGCTTTGCACTACCGAGCCGTTATAAGTTCTAACAAGAGGACGTGGAAAGTCAGTTGGCAGATTTAAAACTGGAATTTCACCATTCAAATGGCTGTGCCAATAATTTTTATGCCCAACCATTTCTGAAGATTCCAGCCTTCTATTCTGCCATGCTGCAAAATCTTTGTATTGAATAGATAATGGCTTAATATCTGACTTTAGCTTTAACTGCGGATTTACACTTACATCTTGAGCAAGCATCTTATAGGCATTTAGAACCTCATTTTCCAAAACCACTAATGACCAACCATCACAGATAATGTGGTGGATATTTAAAAGCAAAACATAACGATCTGAAGATAGACGCAACAAAGTTACAGACCATAAAGGTCCATTTGCAAGATCAAAAATCTGGTGGGGAAGTTTTGCTGCTAAATTACGAGCTTCTTTTTCAGATTCAACTTCTCGACTTAAATCTATTTCAGTAAATGGAATCTGTATGCTCTCTAAAATTTTCTGGCGTGGCTGATTATCTTTTTCTACAAAAACAGTTCTTAAAGATTCATGGCGAGCAGCCACAAACTCAACCGCCTGCCTAAAAAGCTCAGGTTTAAATGCTCCCTGAAACAAAAAACCAGCAGATTGATTATAGGCAGTAAAGTTATCCTCCATCTTATCAAGAATCCATAGACGGCGTTGCGAGTGAGATGTCTCATAATCTTCTTGAGTAGGAGATAGGGTAATATAATCTGATTTAGGGGAAGTGGAAATTACACCTTCCTCTTTTGGGACTTGTTTAAAATCCAATTTTGTTTGAACCAAATTGGCAAGAGTTCGTATATCAGGGTTTCTAAAGAATTCTTGCAATGTTATCTCAACAGACAAAACTTTATGAATACGAGATATAATTCTTGTAGCTCTTAAACTATGCCCCCCAACTTCAAAAAAATTGTCATCAATACCAATTGGACTTCTTTCAAGAATTTCTTGCCAAATCTCTGCTATTTTTTGTTCAATCTCATTTTCTGGTGCTATAAATTTAGTTAAGACACGGCGCTCTTTGTTATCTATAGATTCAATATTTTCATTTACTATATCTGTTGTATTTGAACTAACTATCTTGTTTTGAATATATTGACTATATAGCTTCTCCTCTTCTGGAGTGAGAAGCTCAATTGATGACAATTTAATTGTTTCATCAGCTAACAGAGTGACAGCAGCTCTTTCAAGATGAATTTTTATTGTTTTTGCAACATCTTCTGCAAAGACTGCTGGATTGAACAAGATTTCATAAGATAATGTTTCACCATGAAACACCTCAACCGTCAAATCATAGTTTGTCTGTTCAAACTGATCAAAATCTGTCAAAGATAGACCCATTTCGCTCTCTCCAAGCACGTCAGATGGATCAGGGTAGTTCTCAAAGACCAGCAATTGATCGAAAAGGTTGTGTCGAAGAGGGGTTGATGCTTGTATATCTGCGAGTGAGCAATAGTGAAAATCACGAGCAGATGTTGCTTCAGTTTGGAGTCTTACCAATAAATCTTTTAATGTATCGTTATCTGAATATTTTACCCTGACAGGAACAGCATTAATAAAAAGTCCAACCATACGCTCAATGCCTTGAATCTCTGTTGGACGACCTGAAACTGTTATTCCAAAGAGAGCATCAGAGCATTTGTTGTATTTTGACATTACCAATCCCCATAATGCCTGGAAAACTATGTTCATTGTAACCTGACATTTTAAGGATAACTCTGATAAACCTTTTGAAATTAAGGGATCAATTTCAAATGAGAGTCTTTTTGTGCTGAAGGTGGGTTCTAAAGGTTCAAGCAGTTCCTTATTAGAGGGTTCAGATGTTTTTTCTAAATTAGGCAGTCGAGGTAATCCAGTTAGTCTGTTGTATCCGTCAAGATATTTTTGCCAAAACAGTTGAGCATCTTTGTTGCTCCGACCTTTTAGCCATTTTATGTAAGCGTTAAACTGGACGGGTTCGGGTAGGTTAAATCTTAATATTTTATTGACAGAATCTTTGCCCTTAATCAAAGCAGTGTAGATAGTTGCAAGCTCTTCATAAAGAACACTTACGCTCCATCCGTCCATAATGATATGGTGAAAACTCCAAACCAACGTATAAACCCCATCGCCACGCTTGAACAACGTTACTCTAATCAATATATCTTTTGCAAAATCAAAAGGAGTATGGCGATCGTTAACCCGAAACTTTTCTATCTCTTTTGATTGGGATTCCAAGTCAAGATGGGTAATATCTCTTACATCAATTTTAAGTTCACGCTGTTTGAGAACCACCTGTAGAGGTTGAGGCACATTTTTAAGAACAAAAATAGTTCGAAGAATATCGTGTCTTTTTATTAGCTCATTCCACGCCTGCTCAAACAGAGGAATATAAACATCTCCTTTTACATTAAAGCAAGCCTGTTCAAAATAAGTTGCTCCGCCTTGATCCATAAGGCTGTGAAATAAAATCCCCTCTTGCAAAGGGGTCAGTGCATAGAGATTTTTAACATTGCGTTTATCAAACATAGAGCTATTCCAAATAATTATCTCAATTAAGTTAATTTATTGTAAATTGTTATCTTCTAATTTTTTTGAACCTTCCACCATGAAAACCCTGATTTTCCAAAATAACCTGTTGAGGAATTTTATATGCTGGCAATCTATCTTTGCAATATTGACGCATTCTTTTACGAAAATCTGAAAGACTTTCATCTGTGCTGAGTTTTACTCTTGCCTGAACCATCTGCCCAGTTATAGGATTAGCCCTTCCAGTAACAGCTGCATCTTCAACTCCTGACATGGTTAGTAGAATATTTTCAATCTCAACTGGCCAAACTTTTTCACCACCAACATTTATGATCTCTGATTTTCTTCCTAAGATTTTGATATATTCGCCATCCATTTCAACCTGATCACCTGTATCAAACCAGCCATCTTCAGTAAATGGGCTTGGAGCGTTCAAATATCCAAGCATTGCAGATGGTGTCTTTATGTGGAGTATTCCATCTACAATTCTATATGTAATTCCAGAGCCTCCTATTTTAACCCATAAAGAGTCAGGAGATCGCGATTTAGAACTCAATATTCCTATTTCAGATAATCCGTAAGTTTGCTGCAGCTTTATATTTGGAAAAAGATTGTGAAATCTTTGTAATGTAGCTGGAGGCATAACCTCTGTGCCGTAGGTTACAAGTTTGAGAGAAGAGAGATCAAAATTTTTCCATACTTCTGACAAGAGAAGAAGGTTGATGAAAGTAGGTGATGTAGGTAAAAGTTCAACCTTGTGATTTTGTATTGCTTTGCATACAGCTTCAGGAGAGCGCTCTCTTAATGTTACAGCACAGCCTCCATTGGCAAGGGTGTAAAAAAGAGTGTTGATCCCTCCAATATGATCAAAGAGTAAAAATGCTACTGTCCGCAGGGTTTTACGTGGTATTTTAAATTTTTCAAGAAGAGGAACAAAATCGTGCAAAGCAGCTTTACTTTTGCCTGTAGAGCCAGAAGAAAATAGAATTAATCCCGGGTGTTTGAGCTCTTTTAATTTTTGATTCAATGGATTGATGACGCTTTGTTTAGTAACTATAATATTTACATCATCATCAGCATTGACAGAAATTATCTGTTCAACTTCAGCGATACGGCAGAACTCATCTTTTTGTGAAGCCACAGTGCTGCTTAAAGGGACAATCACACACCTTCTGTCAATCAGTGCCAGCATCAATGCCAAAGCATTAGGGGAAAAATCAGCCTCAAGAGCCACAACTTGATTTGGACCAACCTTAGCATTTTCTAAATGAGAAGACCAATAATTAAGTGCTGTTAGTAAATCTCTATACTTATATACCTGATTTTGCCACACTAATGCATCATTATCTATATTGGCTTCAAAAGCGTTTCTCAGAAATGTTATCATAAATATAACTCCTTCACACCCCGCCCAGCATAACCACTTGACCTGTTATGAAAATGCTCTCTTTTTTAAGAAAAAAATCAATTACATTGGCTACATCTTCAAAAGTGCCAAAGCGTTGTATAGCCTGACGCTTAAGCAGAGCCTCAATCTTCTCTTCACTTACACCAGCAATAAGATCTGTTTTTATAGGAGTTGGTCCTACAGCATTGACTGTAATGCCAAATTCTGCAAATTCCCGTGCAGCTACCTGTGTAAGACAGACTACAGCAGCCTTTGAGGCAGCATAAACAGCCTCGCCTTCTAATTTAAGAGGCACGGCAACCGTTGAAAAATTAACTATTCTTCCAAAGTTATTCTTTTTCATAAGTCGGGCAGATTCGCGGCAGAAGAGAAAAGTGCCAACAACGTTTGTGCTAAAGACCTTCTCAACTACAGAAGTTGGTGTCAACAAAAAATGGTTCATAGCGGCAATGCCTGCGTTGTTTATTAGATTATCAAGTCTGCCATAGTTTGTCCGAACGGCTTTTAGCACCTGCTTTACATCAGATTCTTGCGTAACATCAGCTATATGATGCTCATAATTTGGGTGTGTCCAATCTGCTGGTTTACGGCTGCAACCAATAACTTTGTGCCCCTGTTCAAGATAGTGGTTTGCTAAAAATCGACCAATACCTCGGCTTGTTCCAGTTATAAGGGTTACAGGAGAGAAATCGCTGCCGTTTTCAAATAAAGTCGTCATTCTTCCTCCTGCATTCTT
>JADFXA010000011.1 GCA_015233755.1 Desulfamplus sp.
CTTGCCATTCAATTGGTATCTTTCCTCCAATTATAAAAAATGGAGTTGAGTCTTGTCATGGGGTTCCAGGAAGGTTGGAGAGAGTAGAAGTTCCAGTTTTAGAGAGAGTCGAAAAGTTAGATTATAGTCAAAATTCTAAATCTGTTGAACATTTATATTCAACAGATGGTTTTAATCGTTATGTTTTTGTTGATTATGCTCACACCCCTGACGCACTTGAATCTATCCTTAAAACTTTAAAGATGAGAGCACCAGCACGTCTTATTTCAATTTTTGGTTGTGGTGGAGATAGAGATAAAACTAAACGCCCAATAATGGGAGAGATTGCATATCGCTACAGCGACATTACTATCATTACATCAGATAATCCAAGATCAGAAAACCCAGACACAATTATAAGCGAAATAGTTAAAGGGATACCAGAAAATGACAACGAGAAGATAATTATCGAGCCAGATAGAGAAAAAGCTCTTGAAATTGCAGTTAATATTTCAAAGCCAAACGATATTATTGTTGCCGCCGGGAAAGGTCATGAAACCTATCAAATAACAGCACAAGGTAAAATCGATTTTGATGATAGGGTTATTTTAAGAGAGGCTCTATCAAAGATTTCTTATAAAAAAACAGACTTCTCACAACAGCCAATACCGTGGAGTGTTGCAGACATTCTAAACGCATTGGAAATACCTGAGTATGGCTCAAATTTTGAAGAGCTAACTTTCACTTCGATATCAACTGATTCACGCACAATAACAAAAAACGAACTTTTTGTAGCTCTTAAGGGTGAGCGTTTTGACGGACACACCTTTATTTTTGATTTGATAAATAAAGGTGTAAGAGGATTTGTGGTTGAAAAAGTGTTTTATGAATCGCTGACAGACGGACAAAAAGAGATAATTAGCAGTTTGGAAAATAATATTGATAATAATCCCATTTGCTTTTTTCCAGTAGATGATACTTTAAAAGCACTTGGAATGGTTGCAAGATTTCAAAGAATCCGATCAGAGGTGAAAGTAGTTGCAATTACAGGCTCAAATGGAAAAACAACCACAAGAAAAATGACTGCCTCAATCTTTGAGCAACATTTTAGGACTCTTTCAACTCAAGGTAATCTAAATAACGAGATTGGAGTTCCTTTAACGCTTTTAAAATTATCTAAAGAGCATGAATGGGCTGTTATTGAAATGGGTATGAACCACCCTGGAGAGATATCAAGACTATCAAAGATTGCTTGTCCTGATATTTGTATTATAACAAACACTACTGATGCGCACCTTGAAGGTCTTGGAACCGTAGAAGATGTGGCAATGGCCAAATCTGAAATTGTTGAAGGAATGAATCAAGGAAGTACCATTATAATTAATCGTGATGATCCACGATGGGAAATTATTGCCCAAAAAGCTGATGAAATCCCCAATATCAACAAGATTTTCTTTGGGTTAGAGAGTGAAAACGTTGATATTTCAGCAATCAATATATCATTAAATCAAGACAGCGCTACTTTTGATATTTGCAAAAATTTAAAAAATAATTCTCAATTGAATTATTTGAACATTAATAATGTTAAAATAAAAAGTCATGCAATTGAGGATTTTAAGATTGAAAATCTTAAAATAATGACTCCTGCTCCATTCATGGTTAAAAATGCACTTGCTGCAATTGCTGCTGCAAGTGCAGGTAACGTAACTGAAGAGTCTATCAGAAAAGGGCTTTTAGCATTTAAGCCTGCTTCTGGCAGAATGCAAATAATAGATTTTCCAATGCAGCAATGGCTGCATATTATTGATGATACCTACAACGCAAACCCAGGGTCAGTAAAAGCTGCCCTTCAAACTTTAAATAATTTAAGTAGTGCAAATAGCTGCTCAAACACAGTTGGAGAGTCAATTGCTGTGCTTGGAGATATGTTAGAGCTTGGAGAGAAAAGCCCGCAACTCCATTTTGAGATTGGCCAAGAGGTAGTAAAGAATGGAATTTCAAGACTTTATGTACATGGAGATATGGCTCTTGAGATTGTAAAAGGAGCTAAAGAGGCTATTAAAATTGGTAAAACAGCTCTTTTAGAAAACAATATATTTCATGGAACTAAAGAAGAGATAGTTGAGGCTCTATTGCAATATATTAAAAGAGTAGAAAACATTTTGCGAGACAGCAACTTGCAAGAGATAAGCAAAACAGAACTGAACAGTAATAAGGAGATGCAAAAAAGTGAAGCTAATATCTGGATACTAATAAAAGGTTCGCGGGGCATGAAAATGGAAATAGTTGTTGATGCACTTACAAAATATTTAAACAGCTACAATGAATAATATTAAAATAAATAACGCAAATTGTCAGACACAGAATCTAATAAGCATATAATCTTATTTAAGTTTTATAATACAAAAAGGTCGGACGGCAAAGTTTCAAAAAGGAGTTCAAAAGATAAATCATGCTCTACGAGTTATACAATTTACACACAGAAATCTCTTTTTTTAACATTTTTAGATACATCACCTTTAGAACAATTTATGGTGGATTAACAGCGTTTTTTATCTGTTTTTTTCTTGGTCCAATTGTTATCAAAAAACTCGCAAAAATGCAGATAGGTCAATTTATTCAAAATGATGGCCCCAAAAGCCATCTTGAAAAAGAGGGAACTCCTACTATGGGTGGGGTTCTTATTATGTTTTCAATTGTGGCTTCAACGCTTCTTTGGGCAAGGCTTGCAAATCATTATGTAACTATCATACTACTTACAGTTTTATCTTTTGGCTTTATTGGATTTATTGATGACTACCAGAAAGTTTTAAAAAAGAGAAATTTGGGACTTACCGCAAAGGGTAAATTTATCCTTCAGATAATAGCAGGATTTGGGATAAGCTTTCTTATATATAAATGTCCTGATTTTAGCACACGAATCACTGTTCCGTTTATCAAATCACTTTCGCCTGACCTTGGTATATGGTATATTCCGTTCGCAACGCTTGTAATTGTTGGAACATCAAATGCAGTAAATCTTACAGATGGCTTAGATGGCCTTGCAATAGGACCTATCATCATAGCATCAGTAACATATATGCTCTTTTCTTACGTAACGAGCCATGTTAGGATAGCCAATTATCTACAAATTCAACATATTGCTTCATGTGGGGAGATAAGCATTATATGTGGTATTCTTGCTGGTTCTGGTTTGGGCTTTTTGTGGTTTAACGCCCACCCTGCACAAATATTTATGGGTGATGCTGGTTCAATTCCACTTGGAGCTATTCTTGGAACAATTGCTGTAGTTACCAAACAAGAGATAGTTTTGCTTGTTGTTGGCGGACTTTTTGTAATAGAGGCTATGTCTGTTATTATTCAGGTTGGATATTTTAAGATAAGCCATGGCAAACGTGTCTTTAGAATGGCGCCTCTTCATCACCATTTTGAGTTAAAAGGGTGGCCTGAATCTAAGGTCATTGTAAGGTTTTGGATAATTGCAATCACACTTGCGTTGATTTCACTTAGCACACTCAAGATAAGATGACTGTTATAAATTAAATTAATTACGGACGCTTTAACAATGATTTCGAAATCAACAGGCAAATATATTCTTATAACTGGACTTGGAAGATCAGGTATATCAGCAGCCACTTTTTTCAAAAAACAGGGGTATCAGATAGTTGCTACTGATATTAATCCTGCCCAGAAAGATAATCCTAAAGTAGCTCAACTTGAAGCACTTGGCATAAAAACAGAGATTGGATTTCATAACATTGAAACTTTTGAAAATGCACAGCTTATAGTTGTAAGTCCCGGAATTGCTATTGATGGAGAACATTTTAAAAGAGCAATAAAAAGGGGGGTTCCAATTAGAGGTGAATTTGATATTGCTGCTGAATATATAAAAGAGCCAATAGTTGCTATTACTGGAACAAACGGCAAGACAACTGTTACAACTTTAATTAGCGAAATGCTAAAATATTCTGGCTTCAGAGTTTTTACAGGCGGCAATATTGGAACTCCTCTGATTGAGTATTTAGTTCAAAATTACAAGGCGACAACTGAAGAGTTTTCTAAATCTCCAGTTGATACAACATTGAACTCTGTAAACAATAAAAATTATGACGTGGTTGTAGCTGAAGTGAGCAGCTTTCAATTAGACACAGCTCAAAACTTTTCTCCTAATGCAGCTGTACTTTTGAACATAACAGAAGACCATTTAAATCGTTATGCAGATTTTAATGCTTATGAAGATTCAAAATGGAGTATATTTGCAAATCAGAATGAGAAGTGCCATGCAATAATAAACAGTAGTATTGAGAACTGCCATAAAAAGATAGCATCTAAAAATATCAAATCTAAAGTCATATTTTTCAACACAGGACAAGAAATTTTTACCGAGCAAAAAGCTCTTTCAAAACTTAAAGGAAAGCATAATCAGGAAAATATCGAGGCTTCTATCATTGCGGCTTTGTCTGCTGGTGCTTCAATGGAAGGAATAGAGACAGCACTTAAAAATTTTAATGGATTGCCACATAGAATCCAATATGTTGCAACTATTAACGGAGTTGATTTTTACAATGATTCCAAGGGGACGAACACAGATGCAACTGCCCGTGCTGTTGAAGCTTTTGAAAAAACTACTATTCTAATTATGGGCGGGCAAGATAAAAATATGGACTTTTCTATATTAAGAGAGTGGTTTAAAGATAGAGTCAAAAAAGTAGTATTAATGGGTGAGACAAGAGAAAAAATTTATGCAGCACTTCATGGCTCTTGCGACATGATATTTGCTGACAACATGGAGAGTGCTGTTCGGCTATCTTTTGAAAATGCCACATTAGGAGATACTGTTTTGTTATCACCTGCCTGTGCAAGTTTTGATATGTATGGAAATTATGCTGAACGTGGTGAAGATTTTATTGAACAGGTAAAAAAGTTATACTCAGAAAGGTCATAAATTGAAGTTTGCGAACAAAATATTACACCATATAGCTGCACTGCAGTCTATCTCTATGATGAATTAACTAAAGATATAATTCAAATGGGAAGAATCAAAACATATCCATTTTTCAACGAACCAGCAATACTATTTCCTGTAATTATACTTGCTGGTCTTGGCATAATAATGGTTCATAGCGCAAGTGCATCAATAAGCATTACAGAGCATGGAACAGCACTTTATTACGTCAAGAAACAGTTTATATTCTGCTCAATGGGTATTTTGATTATGTTCATGGCATCTTTGACTCCTTATAAACTTCTCAATTCTTTAGCATATTTTATTTTGTTTTCGGCAATTGTATTTCTTTTAGCAGTTCAAATTAAGGGGCTTGGTATTAAGGCTGGCGGAGCTTACAGGTGGCTTAATCTTGGAGGATTTACATTTCAACCTTCGGAATTTGCAAAACTTGCTTTGATAATTTTTTTTGCATACTCTCTTAACAAAAAACAGGATAGAATATCCTCTTTTTTGGTAGGTTTCTTCCCTCATGTTTTTGTTTTGGGGCTTTTGGCAGTGCTTATTTTGATTCAACCAGATCTCGGTACAGTAGTAATAATGGGTTCTATTGCATGGATTATGATGTTTGTTGCTGGGGTTAGGATTATACATTTACTATCACCTATGCCAATTATTATGCCAATACTATATTTTTTAGTCTATAAAGTAGAGTATAGACTGGCAAGAATACTTGCATATAGAGACCCTTGGGCTGACCCATTGAACACTGGATATCAGATTACCCACTCACTCAAGGCTTTTGGCTCTGGGGGATTATTTGGCAAAGGTATGGGTATGGGAATACAAAAACTTCACTATCTTCCAGAACCACATACAGATTTTATTCTATCCATAATTGGTGAAGAGTTAGGGCTTATTGGAGTTCTTGGCATACTTATACTTTACGCAATCGTTATTGTTAAAGGGATACAAATTGCACGAGAAGCAGATACTCTCTTTGGAACATTTTTAGCTACTGGAATTACCGCAAGTTTGGCATTACAGGTCAGCATAAATACAGGGGTAACAATGGGACTTCTACCAACAAAAGGTCTTACGCTCCCTTTTTTAAGTTACGGCGGAACATCACTTCTTATGAATATGGCTGGAATGGGAATATTAATGAGTATAGCTGCAAATAAAAATAGATAGCCAAGATATTTTATAGTAAATTCAACAATATAAAAAAATTTACGTGGACAATTGATAGTGAACAAAGAACTTAAAATGATAATTGCGGGTGGCAAAACAGGCGGACATCTTTTCCCAGGTATTGCCATCGCACAAGCTGTTCTAAGATTAAAGAGAGATGCTGAAATTTTGTTCGTTGGTATTGGAGAAGATTTTGAATTGCGGACATTATCAAGATATGGATTTGCCCATCAACGAATAAGCTCTGCTGGCATAAAGGGAAAAGGAATTTTTGAGAAAATAAAGGCTATTTTTCAAATTCCACTATCTATTATTCAGGCTGTTTTGCTTATAAAAAATTTTCAACCAGATATAGTTATCGGTGTGGGGGGATTCTCTTCAGGCCCTGTGGTTTTAGGAGCAAAACTTTGCGGGGTTAAAACAGCAATTCAAGAACAAAATAGCATTGCAGGCATTACTAACAGAATTCTTGAACATTTTGCCGATGTTATATTCACATCGTTTAAAGAGACAAAAAAGCTTACACAAATTGGCAAGATGGTTAATACTGGCAATCCAATCAGAAAAGATAGTCAATCTGTCAATAAATTAAACAATGAATTAATAGATGACTTAACAAACCCCATATTAAAGAACACTCTAAATCAATTAGATACACCTAAAAACAACGATAACAACCCTAAAAATAAAAATGATAAATTCACAATACTTGTAACTGGAGGAAGTCAAGGGGCAAAGAGTATAAACTCTGCCTTTCTTAATGCTCTTCAACTTATGAAATATCGTGAATATTATCGGATAATTCACCAAACTGGTGCTGCAGATGAAAATAGAGTTTTAAAAGAATATGAAAAAATGGGCATTAAAGTACCTATTAACAATATATTTGAAAAGAACTCCTCTGAAGCATCTGTCGGATCTTTTGATCTATTTGCAAGCGCTTTTTTTAACGATTTGCCAACAATTCAATCAATTTCAGATATTATTATCTGCCGTGCTGGTGCTGGCACTATTTCTGAAATTACAGCTATTGGAAAGCCGTCAATTTTAATCCCATATCCTTATGCGGCAGATGATCACCAAACTTACAATGCTAAAGAGCTTTCAGAGTATGGTGCGGCTTGGCTTATTCCAGATAGTGAATTGTCTGGAGAAGTTTTAAAGGAAAAAATCGAATTTGCATACAATAACCCTGATGAGCTTTCAAAAATGGGGCAAAAAGCAAAAGAGCTTGGCAACCCTTTTGCAGATGAGATGATTGCCTCAATATGTATAAAAATGGCGGCTGATTCAATTTAGCCCCACCCCCTACCCCTTCCCCAATGGAGAGGGGGGATAATAATTACTCTCCCTCCCCTTGGGGAGGGTCGGGAAGGGGCAAAATAATTATATATAAAGTTAGAGATTATTTAAACGTCAAATGATAGCGTTCAAATATCAGGCAATACCATTCAAACCAAAGAAGATAGTATTAAAATTTCAAAGGAATAATAAAAATATATGTATCAGAAAGATTATCATATCCACTTTGTTGGCATTGGTGGCATTGGCATGAGCGGTATTGCAGAGATTCTTTTAAGTCTTGGATATACTGTCTCTGGCTCTGATCTCTCATCTTCTTCTATTACAGAGAGGCTTAAATCTCTTGGAGCAGTAGTTTATAAAGGCCATCAAAAAGAGAATATAGGTGTCGCAAATGTTATTGTAACATCAACTGCCATTGCAAAAGATAACCCAGAAGTTCTTGAGGCTAAATCCAAATCTATTCCAATTATTCCGAGAGCCGAGATGCTTGCTGAGTTGATGAGAATTAAATATTCAATTGCTGTTTCAGGGGCACATGGCAAAACTTCAACAACATCTATGGTTGCCCAAATTTTAAACAGTGCTGGAGTTGAACCTACCGTTATAATTGGCGGGCTTCTTAAATCACTTGGATCAAATGCACTGCATGGAAAAGGTGAATATATTGTCGCTGAAGCAGATGAGAGCGATGGCTCATTTCTAAAATATTCTCCAGCAATTGCTGTTGTTACCAATATAGACCTTGAGCATCTTGATTTTTATAAAGATATTGAAGATATAAAAGAAAAATTTGTTCAATTTATAAATTCTGTCCCATTTTATGGTCTTGCTGTCCTTTGCCTTGATAATGAACATATACAAAATATTATCCCCAAAATTCAGGTTAGATACACAACCTTTGGCCATACCGCTCAGGCAGATATTCAGGCAAAAGATATATCATTTGATAATAACAAAGGAGTTTTTCAGGTTGTTCATCATGGCAAATCTCTTGGATATGTTACTCTCAGCCTATCTGGCAGACACAATATAACCAATGCTTTAGCTGCAATTGCTGTTGCTCTTGAGTTACAAATTCCTTTTAATACAATTAAATGTGCATTGGAGAAAATTGAAGGTGTAAAGCGGCGTATGGAGCAAAAAGGGGTCAAAAATAATATTCTTGTAATGGACGATTATGGACATCACCCCACTGAAATAAGAACAACGTTGATGGCGATAAGAGAAAATTGGTCTGATAAAAGACTTGTTGTGGTATTTCAGCCTCATAGGTATTCAAGAACAAAAGCTCTTTTTGATGACTTTACAAGGGCATTTTACCAATCAGATATGTTGCTTGTCTTGCCAATATATGCAGCAAGTGAAAAACAGATTGAGGGTGTTGATTCTGAAGCTCTTGCTAAAGAAATACGAACTCATGGCCATAAAGATGTATCTTTCGCCCCTGACTTTGATACATGCTTAAAAATGCTTTTGGACAGAATCAGACCAGGTGATTTAGTTTTAACCCTTGGTGCTGGTAATGTCCATACACTTGGGGACAGATTGCTTGAGATGATTACAATTTAAAGTGGTTATATTAAAACGATGATAGTAAGTATTAAAAAAGCAGATATTAAAATAGAAAAAGATGTCCCAATGAAAAAACACACATCTTTTAAAGTTGGTGGTGTAGCAGACTATTTTGCTAAACCATCTACCATCAGCGAATTGATTCAGCTTATTGATAGTATAAAGAAAAATGAGATACCAAATATAAATAAAATGATATGCAAAAATGGTATAGTGTCTGAAAATCAAATTCCATGCACCATAATAGGCGGCGGTACAAACCTACTTGTTAAAGATAATGGAATTAGAGGGTTTGTAATATCATTAGGTTATATGAAGAATGAGATCCAAATTTATAAAAATTCTCATAATGATAGGGGAAATATAACTATCTCTAAACTTATAGAGTTTGATCAAAAAACTGATGAGATTAACTGCGAAAAGATAAAAAATGGAGAACAGGTCAAAGTGTCAGCATCTGCTGGGACAAATCTATCAACACTTTGTAAAAAAACAATTAAACTTGGGCTTGAGGATTTAAGTTTTGCTGCTGGTATTCCCGGAACAGTTGGTGGTGCTGTTATGATGAATGCAGGAACAGGGCTTGGAACAATTTCAGATTATCTTACCTCAATTGATATTTTAGATAGAGACAATAATATCAAGACTATTGATAAATCTGACCTTATCTTTTCACATCGAACACTTGAATTTAAAAACTTAGATTTGCCAGATTCGATTGATTCTAAATTGTCGTATAAAGATGCTCTTCCGCTTAAACCTATTATTTTACGGGCATCATTTTTATTAACAAGAGGAAGCAGAGAAAAGGTTGAGCTCTCTTGGAGAAGATTGATTGAAAAGAGAAAAGCATCTCAGCCTCATGGTTTTCCATCTGCTGGCTGTTTCTTTAAAAATCCTGAGATTAATAATTTAGAAGAAAAGGCACTAAAGCAGCTTACTGTATTATCAGGTAAACCCAAAATATCGACAAATCAAACTACAATATCAGCAGGTCAACTGATTGATATGGCTGGGTTTAAAAAAAAGAGAATTGGGGACGCTATGGTCTCAGATAAACACGCCAATTTTATTTTAAATCTTGGAAATGCAGCTGCAAGTGAGATAATAATTCTAAAAGATATTGTAAAAGAGGGTGTATTTAAACAATTTGGGATAATGCTTTCAGAAGAGGTTATTATACAAGGTGAATAAACACTCTCCCAGAAATAGTAGATTTCGGCAGAACGTAAACAGAGAGAACACTCTACCTCCATTTGATTTCATGAACGGTATCGAAGTTGTCCTTAAAATTGTTATGGTTGCTATAATTGTAAGTTTGACAACACTTTTTTTTATTTTTATTGAAAATACAATCGTACAATCCAACTTTTTGGCAATTAAGGAGATTTCTGTTTCAGGAACAAATATTTTATCTAAAGAAGAGGTTATTGAGCAAGCTGAATTATATCCTGAAGATAACATCTTGTCTGTTAATCTCCGCCATACGAGGCTTAGGATAATATCTCACCCTTGGATAGAGGACGCTTCAGTGAAAAGGTCTCTTCCATCTAAAATTATTATCACTATCAAGGAAGAATCGCCTCTTGCAGTTGTTCATATTCCAGACAAGGCTGATATAATTTTAAACCGTAAAGGAGTCCCATTTACTGAAAATGATGCTATTGGCAGCGATATCTATGTAAATGATATCAGAAACAGCACAGGTATGGTTACTAATAGTGATATAGAAGATAACAAAGCCAATATAAAGAGTGAATTAAGCGGCATAAAATCTGGCAAAGAAAATGGTAAACTAAATAATGAAAATGCCAATATAATATTGCCAGTTATTACTGGTCTTAATCTATCAAAAAATGGTGACGTATATGGTTTTTTCGGAAAACTCTATGAATCTGTAATGGCTCTTCTCCTTATGAAGCAAGATTATGTGATTCAAAAAATATTAGCAGATGAAGAAAGCGGTATTGAAGTGGATATGGTTATCACTTCCACACCTACAATCAAACCCGTTATGACGATGCTGCAAGATGGCTTTCCATTGACTGATGTGATTAAGCAACAACCAATACCATTGGTCAGTAACCCTGTTAGGGTAAAGATTGGGTTTGATAATTATAATGAAAAATTTAAAATAATTAGACATATTATAAATTATATGCAAAAAAACAGAATTGAAAAACAGGTTTGGTCAATTGATTTAATAAACACGGAGAATGTTGTTATCAAAGTGAAAGATATTACCGGAAATGGTTTGCCGAAAGGCATCAACGCTATGCCGGAACATATAGACGGAGGTGCTTGATTTGCAGGGAGATGATAAAATAATCGTGGGTCTTGACATAGGCACCACAAAAATATGTGCTGTGGTAGGCGAAGTTGTTGATGGTTCAATCAACATTATTGGAATGGGTTCTCATCCCTCTATTGGATTACGTAAAGGTGCTGTAGTCAACATTGATTCTACTGTTGAGTCTATTAAAAAGGCAGTAGAAGAGGCAGAATTTATGGCAGGGTGTCAAATTTCATCTGTCTATGTCGGCATTGCAGGGGGGCATATCAAAGGGTTTAACAGTCATGGTATTATTGCTATTAAAGGCCGAGAGATAACAGAACAAGATGTTGATAGAGTTGTTGAAGCTGCGAGTGCTGTTGCAATTCCTATGGACAGAGAAACCATTCACGTTATTCCACAGGAGTTTATTGTAGACGATCAGGAGTCTATTCAAAATCCTGTTGGTATGACTGGCGTTCGCTTAGAGACCAAGATACATATTGTAACTGGAGCTGTCTCTTCCGCAAGAAATATAATAAAATGCTGTAATAAAGCAAATCTTGAAGTGTGTGATATTGTTTTAGAATCATTAGCATCTGGTGAAGCTGTTTTAAATCGTGAAGAGAGAGAACTTGGCTGTGCTTTGGCTGATATTGGCGGCGGTACAACTGATCTTGCACTTTTTAAAGGTAACCATATCAAACATACTTTTGAGTTGACACTCGGTGGTCATAATCTGACCAATGATATTTCAATCGGTTTAAGAACCCCTGTAGCTGAAGCTGAAAAGCTAAAAATTGCCCATGGAACATGTCTTTTAAGTAATATCAAATCAGGTGAAACAATTAACGTCAAAGGAGTTGGAGGGCGTGAATCAAGAATTGTTCCAAGAGAGATTATGGCTGAGATACTTGAACCACGAGTTGAGGAGATGTTCTCAATCTTAAAGAACGAAATCTACAGCAATGGTCTTGAGAATGCTTTTCCATCAGGGCTTGTATTAACAGGGGGCAGCTCAATGCTTGACGGTATAGCTGAAGTTGTTGAGTCTGTATTTGCCGTTCCTGTTAGAATAGGACAGCCTCAAAACATTGGTGGATTAAAAGATGTAGTAAAGAATCCATCGTTTGCAACAGGTGTAGGACTTGTTATTTATGGCAGCAAAAATACTTCAAAGATACAGTTGAAAAAAAGTGATCGTGTTAGTTTTTCAGGTCTTTTAGAGAGAATGCGTCAGTGGTTTCGAGATATTCTTTAGTCACTATTTTTGAGTTTTAAAAGTATCGTCATATAATTATGATGTTTCAAGTTTAAATTTATAACTATTAAAAAATAATATCAAAATTAAAATATATAATGAGGTAACTTATGACTTTTTCTTACGTAGAAAACGAGACCCATGCAAATGCAAAGATCAAAGTAATAGGTGTGGGTGGAGCTGGTGGTAATGCTGTCAACAACATGATTGACTCTAATCTTCAAGGCGTTAAATTCATTATCGCTAATACAGATGCCCAAGCTCTTGATCGCTCAAAAGCAGAGAAAAAAATTCAGTTAGGGGCACAGCTCACTCAAGGACTTGGTGCTGGTGCAAATCCAAATGTCGGAAGAGATGCGGCTTTAGAAAACATTGAAGAGCTTCGAGCTGCTCTTATTGATAGCCACATGGTATTTATTACAGCGGGCTTAGGCGGAGGGACAGGAACAGGGGCAGCACCTGTAATTGCTGAAATATGCAAAGAACTTGGTATTTTAACTGTTGCTGTAGTATCAAAACCTTTCTCATTTGAGGGAAAAAAGAGAACTATGCAGGCAGAGGAGGGAATTGCAAATCTGCGTGATATTACAGATACAGTGATAACAATACCAAATGATCGCTTAAGAGGTCTTGCGTCTCCTGGAGCAAAGATGAGAGATATGTATATTAAAGCAGATGAGATTTTACATCACTCTGTAAAGGGTATTACAGATTTAATAATGCTTCCGGGTCATATTAACTTAGATTTTGCAGATGTTAGAACTACTATGTCAAAAGCTGGTATGGCTTTGATGGGCATTGGTATTGCAAGTGGTGAAAATAGAGCTGTTGAAGCTGCTGAAAAAGCAATTTCTCACCCACTTCTTGAAGATATTTCAATTTCTGGAGCAAGGGGAGTTCTTATGAATATCA
This sequence comes from Desulfamplus sp., assembly GCA_015233755.1. Taxonomy (GTDB): domain Bacteria; phylum Desulfobacterota; class Desulfobacteria; order Desulfobacterales; family Desulfobacteraceae; genus Desulfamplus. The sequence continues at coordinate 13,441 of JADFXA010000011.1, forward strand.
CCTGTTCGTCAGATATTACAATGGATGAAGTTATGGAAGCATCTGATAGGATATATCAAGAGGTAGGAGAGGATGCTGAGATTATTTGGGGTCAAACTTTTGATGAGACCCTTGGAGATGAGATGCGAGTTACAGTAATTGCCACCGGTATTGGTATGGACGAGTCTCGTTCAAATAACGTTCTTCCACTAAATAAAAACATCCGCCACAAAAGATTTCACAAAGTTGAACAAGAGATACCAGCTCCTATTGCTCCCCCCCCTGCTCAAGGAAAAATACGAGTACCAACACCTGACGAGCTTGAAAATTGGGACGAAGAAAAACCTATTGTTAAAAAAGCGACTTATAAGAAAACTGCAAATGAAGATGGAAGAAATGCTGTTCGTAACTCATTTGTAGATTGCGATAATCTTGAAATTCCCACATTCCTGCGGAGAAAAGCGGATTAATTAATGGGTAAGAACAAAAAATTGAGTAGTAGCAAAGGAGGAGGCTATCTCATCAAAGAGTTCAAAAAGGGTGACTACATCGGAAAAAAAGAACTCCTATAAAGAGACATGAAAAGGGCGTTGTTATAAAAAAACAAAAAGGTCTTATTAACATTGCCCTTGTATATCCCAACACATACCAGACAGGTATGTCAAATCTTGGCTTCCAATCTGTATATGGTATGCTAAACAGAGATGAGCGTGTATCGTGTAACAGATTTTTTATGTCAAACACTCATCACAATTACCCAAATAATGATCGTTTTTCAAACACTAATGATAAAGAGTTTGATATAATAAGTTGTGAAACGAATATTTCCCTTTCATCATCTGATTTAATAGCTTTTTCAGTATCTTTTGAAAATGACTATCTTAATATTGTCTCTATACTTAAAAATTCGGGTATTCCTCCAAAAGCATCTGATAGAAACGCCTCTTACCCATTTATAATTGCTGGGGGGATTGCATGTTTTCTTAACCCAGAACCTATCGCTCCGTTTATTGATTGTTTCTTACTTGGGGAGGCAGAAGAGATTCTGCCAGCTTTTCTTGATATTTTTATTCCAAGTCTCTCTACTACTTATGATAGTTCCTACGAAAATATTAAAAAACGGGTTTCTGTAGAGATTAATGGGGCTTATGTTCCAGAGTTCTATCAACTATCTTATGATACAGATGGCAATTTTTTAGCTATACTACCTATTTATGATGACATCCCCGCAAAAATTTCTGTTCAGCATATAAAAGATTTAAGTAAAATATCTACAACCACACAAATTTTGACTAACGACACAACATTTGATAACACATTTCTTATTGAAATAGGTCGAGGATGTCATCATGGGTGTCGATTTTGCAGTGCAGGATTTATCTACAGACCGTCAAGATTTTATCCTGAAAAAAACATAGTTGATGCAATCAATGAAGCAACTCTTATTACAGATAAGATTGGTCTTGTTAGCCCAACTGTATCTGATCATCCAAGTATAAATAATATCTGTGCTAATGTGCGTAATACCAATACCTGTGGTAATGATTTTAATAATTGTAGAGTAAACACTGACGAGATAAATCCTTCGAATATAAAAAATAGTGGTATAAAAATTTCTTTTAGCTCTCTAAGATTAGACTCTTTAAATGATGAAACTATAGAGACGCTTGTAAAATCATCAGTTAAAACCGCTACAATTGCACCTGAAGCTGGTTCTCAGAGAATGAGGAACATCATTAACAAAAAAATCAGCGAAGAACAGATTTTTTCAGCAGTTCAACGCCTTGTTGAACATGGTATTATGAATTTAAAACTCTATTTTATGGTTGGATTACCATTCGAAAAAATTGAAGATGTAAAAGAGATTGTAACGCTTACAAAGAAGATAAAAGAGCTATTTCTTGAAGCGAGTAGAAAAAATAGAAAAATTGGCAATATAACCTTGAGTATTAATCCATTTATTCCAAAGCCAACTACGCCATTTCAATGGCGTGCTATGGACTCTCTATCTAATTTCAAGAAAAAAGTGGCTATTATCAAAGATGGATTAAAAAAAATTCCCAATATCACAATTCATGCAGAATCATCCAAAACAGCCATGATAAATGCAATGTTATCAAGGGGAGATAGGCGTATGGCTGATATGGTTGAAAATCCCGAGCTGTTTCTTAAAAAGACGAAAGAGATTGAAAATAAAAATCCAGAAAAAACAAGTATGGGGAAAATAATATTCAGTGCAATTGACCTTTCTGCCCCGCTTCCTTGGGATATTCTTGATACAGGTATTAAAAAAGAGTTTTTGATAAAAGAGTTAAAACGGGCAGAATTGGAGGAAACATCGCCTGATTGCCCAATGGTTGAGTGTAGTAGTTGTGGAATATGTAGAAAATTGTGAGATAAAAATAAAGCGAATATGTTTGTAATGCTGATATTGTCTATTTTAAGCATTATAAATTATATCTTGTTTTTAACAGAACAACCTTCCTAAAGGAGAAAATTCAAAATGAACCAGAGAAAGATTAACGTATTTGTTTGGGCAATTGCTGTTATGCTCGTGATAGCACCAATTATTGGAACATCTTCAGCTATGGCAGCTTCAGCTTATAAGATAGGCGGAATCTTTGATTCAACAGGACCTGCCTCGTTTCTTGGTGATCCTGAAAAGAAAACCATGGAGATGATGGTTGAGCAGATTAATGCTTCTGGAGGTATTGATGGACAGAAAGTTGAAGCCATTATCTATGATTCAGAAGGAGACCCTGCAAAGGCTGTAAGCGCTGTTAATAAGCTGCTTCATAAAGATAATGTTCTTGCCATTATTGGACCTAGCACCACACCAACCACCCTTGCAATTGTTAATTTTGTTGAAAAAGCAAAAGTTCCACTTATCAGTTGTGCTGCTGGTATTGAGATTACATCACCAGTAAAACCTTGGGTTTTTAAGACCGCTCAGAGCGACCTTTTAGCCGTTGCCGCAATTTACAAGACTATGCAAGCAAGGAATATAAAGAAAATTGGCATTATAACTGTAGCAAATGCCTTTGGAGAGAGTGGAAAAAAACAGCTTGTTGGTCAGGCTAAAGATTTTGGAATTACGGTGGTTCAGCAAGAGAGTTTTGGCCCAAACGACACAGATACTACTGCACAGTTGACCAAAATAAAATCAGCTTCTCCAGATGCTATTGTATGTTGGGGAACCAATCCAGGACCCGCTGTTGTTGCTAAAAATATTAAACAATTGAAGATTAATATTCCTCTTTATCAAAGTCATGGTGTGGCATCTCCAAAATTTATTGAGCTTGCAGGAGAAGCAGCTGAAGGAATAACATTACCTACAGGAAAGATTCTTGTAACCAAACTTCTTGATGCGTCTGATGCACAGAAAAAGATACTTGAGAAGTATGAAGCAGACTACAAAGCAAAATTTAACGCCAATGTATCTGGGTTTGGTGGATACTCCTATGATGCAATGGTGATGCTTGCCAATGCAATCAAGGGAAGCGGTGGAGATAAAGAAAAAATAAGGGCAGCACTTGAATCAACAAAGAAATATATGGGAATTACTGGAGAGTTTAACTTTTCTGCAACTGATCACAATGGTTTAACTCCAGATGCTTTTGTTATGGTTGAAATCAAGGGTGGAACCTGGAAATTATTAGATAAATAAGTAATTATAATAATTAAATAAATTACCACAGTAATTCTAATTTAGCCGAGCGATAAATCGCACGGCTGACGGTAAATAAGTCCACTAAAGTGGACTGTAATAACAGTTGGCTTTAGCCAACTTCCATCAAGTTAGCCCTGAGCTTTAGCTCTGGGCTAAACAATTATAATAAGACAATTTTTAATATGAAAATTCCTAAATTGTCGATTATGTTAAGGTATTATTAATGCAAGAGATAATTCAATATCTTTTTTCTGGCATAACAACAGGCTCTATTTACGCTGTTATTGCTGTGGGGCTTTCAATGCTTTATAGCTCAACCGAACTTATAAACTTCTCTCATGGCGAATTTGTAATGTTAGGTGCTATGGGAATTGTTACTATATGGGTTCATTTAGCGTTACCTCTTCCTTTAGCATTTGCCTTGACTGTTGCAGCCGTTGCCTTTATGGGAATGCTATTTGAACGGCTTGCTATAAGAACTGCAAAAAAACATCAACCAATAACGCTTGTCATTATTACTGTTGGTGCATCAATTTTGTTACGTGGTGTTGCAATGATAATTTGGGGGAAAGACCCATTCAGCGTACCTCAATTTTCTTCTCACGAATCAATTGAGATCGCAGGAGCAGCTTTAGTTCCTCAAAGTCTTTTCATTGTTATTGCTGCATTTATTCTTGCTGGTACTATTCATCTTTTTTTCAAGCAAACCTTGACTGGTAAGGCAATGGTTGCTTGTGCCGTGAATAAAAAAGCTGCATGGCTTTCGGGGATTCCATCAGAAACTATGGGAGTTCTTGCCTTTATTATAAGTACTGGAACTGGTGCGGCTGCTGGAATTTTTATTGCCCCAATAACAATGAGCAGCTATGACATGGGAACAATTCTTGGGCTTAAAGGTTTTTGTGCTGCAATGATAGGCGGCCTTGGTAGTCTTTGGGGAGCATTTGCTGGTGGAATATTGCTTGGTGTGCTTGAATCACTTGGAGCTGGCCTTATCTCTTCAGGGCTTAAAGATGCTATTGCCTTTATTCTGCTTCTTTTAATTTTGTATATTTGTCCGGGTGGTCTTTTTTCTGCAAAGGTTGCAAAACGTTTCTAATATAAAAACAACAGGCTATATATTGTGTCTCAACAAAAACGAATATTTATTGAACATACACTCTTTATTATTGCGGTTATTCTCTGCGGTCTTTTGATAGAAAATACCTACTACCTCCAGATTATTACCTTTATTGGAATAAACACACTTCTTGCTTTGGGTCTTAATATGCTCATGGGCTATGCTGGACAGGTCTCTCTTGGACATGCTGCATTTTATGGGATTGGTGCATACACAACTGCAATTCTCTCTACAACCTTTGGAATATCTCCTTGGATAGCTTTAGTTTGCGCTGTGGGTGGAGCAATCTTTGTTGCATTTATTGTTGGGCTTCCTACCTTAAAACTATCTGGGTACTATCTTGGTATGGGAACTCTTGGATTTGGCATGATCGTGAACATCATCTTTCGTGAATGGAGTTCTGTAACTGGAGGCTCATCAGGATTTGTTGGCATACCAATGCTTGAGTTAGGCTCAATTTTATTTGAAGCTGGCAAAAGCTACTTTTTCTTAGTTTGGGGAGTAGTCTTTGTCGCCATTGTGATTTGCAGAAGAATCCTTGCCTCACGAATGGGACGAGCACTTCGCTCTATCCATGATGGTGAAAATGCCTCAATGGCAGTTGGAGTTAATACCCATATTCTGAAACTTCAGATTTTTATGTTTAGTGCAGCACTTGGTTCGATTGCTGGATTTTTATACGCCCATTTTGTTATGTTTATAAGCCCTGACTCTTTTGGTTTTATGGTATCGGTAAAAATGGTTACAATGGTAGTTATCGGTGGTATGGCAAGCGTATGGGGTGCAATTTTGGGTGCATCTCTTCTCACTTTATTGCCTGAAGTTTTACACAGCTTTCAAGAGTATGAGATGATTATTTTTGGGCTTATTCTTATGATAGTGATGATATTTATGCCTCAAGGTTTGACAAGAGGATTGATTGATATTTATGAACATTCACACAAAAGCCGAAGTGGGAGCAAAGCCAATATTAAAAAAACCAATTAAAAGGATTTGATCCATTCGATGAAAGCTCCAATTAAGCTAAACAGTATTACAATACGGCTAATTTTATTGAGTGTATCAATTATCCTCTTTAGCTCTTTTACTCAATTTTCCATTCTCACCGCTTACTTACGTAAAGACATCACCAAATCAACTTCTATTCAACTATTAACAATAGCCAATTATGTTGCGAGTAATATTGATAGGGATATTATTCAACGCCGTGAACTGCTCAAAAACATAGCAAAGCAATTCCCACAATCTCTACTACATAATGAAAAAGAGTTACAAAAATGGTTAGGTGACCGTCACGAAATAAACCCATTATTTTCTCAAGGTATTGCTGTAATCAACCTATCTGGCACAATATTGGGTTGTTATCCTCAATTAGCCTCTCGCGTTAGTATCTCTTTTAAAGATCGTGATTATTTCCAAAAAGCTATCAAAGGTGAATATGCGATGGGCTCCCCTGTTTTAGGACGTCTCTCAAAAGTGCCTATTTTGCCTATGGCAGAGCCTTTATTCGACAGTAATGGAAAGGTGTGTGCAGTTATAGTTGGGGTCTCATCTCTTCGTTCCTCTAATTTTATGGAAGCCCTATATGTAACTCGTATTGGCAAGACAGGTGGGCTTGTTGTGGTTTCTCCTAAAGACAAATTGGTAATTAGTGCATCAGATATGGATATGATTCTTAAGCCAACTCCAGCTGAGGGCGTTCATCCTCAGCATGATCGGGCTATGAAAGGATTTCGTGGAGTTGGCATTGATGTCAATGCAGGTGGAGTTGAAGAGTTAGCAGCTATTGCTTCTATTCCCAGCACTGGTTGGTTTCTTGTAGCACGTATGACTACAAAGGAAGTATTTGAACCAATAGGTAGCTTGCGTATTTTTATTATAAAAAGTATGGTAATCTTAATTCCCGTTTTTTGCATTTTAATGGTTATAGGGCTTAGATACCAACTTAGCCCACTTAGAAAAGCAGCTCAATATGCTGAAAAAATGAGTCAAGGAGCGATTCCATTTGAATCACTCCCTTTAGTCCGCGATGATGAAGTTGGACACCTAACATCAGCATTTAATGGAGTTCTCTCCAACCTCCTTGAGAGCCGTGCTGAGATAAGCCGATTGGCAATCACTGATAAACTGACTGGACTTTTTAACCGTTTAAAGATAGACGAGGTTTTACAAAGAGAGATTCTAAAATCTCAACGATATAATAGCAAACTATCAATAATTCTTGCGGATATAGATAATTTTAAGTGCATTAATGATACTTATGGTCATTTGACTGGCGATAAAATTTTGGTTGATGTAGCTAAAATAATATCCAGTAGAACTCGTAAAACTGATCTAATTGGAAGGTGGGGCGGAGAAGAGTTTATTGCGATCTGTTTAGAAACTGATATTGATAATGCAGTTTCCATTGCTGAAGAGATACGTACAAAGATTGAGTCTTATACTTTTGATATCGGAAATAGTGTTACTCTAAGTATTGGAGTTTCAACTTACAAATTTATGGATAGCATTGATACTTTAATCGCCCGTGCAGATTCTGCGTTGTATGATGCCAAAAGAAGCGGTAAAAACAAGGTGATGATCTGTTAAATTAACCTTGATATATTCTTTAATATTATGCAGTGTTTGTGCAATATATATTACATAATAATACTTTAATTTTAATAGGATAAGGACGGTTAGAAGAGGAATATGCTGAAAAAAGAAAATAATATCTGTGTATCTCAATCGATTATTAATGAATCAATATTAAAAAACTGGCAAGATATTGTAGATATCTTATCTAAGATGCTTGATGTACCAGCCGCTCTAATAATGAGATTAAGCGATCCTTATATTGAGGTATTTACTTCGAGCAAAAGCAAAGGAAACCCTTATCACCCAGGAGATAAAGAACATTTTTTGAATTCAGGCCTATATTGTGAAACTGTAATCAAGACAAATAATAAGCTTATTGTTCCTGACGCACTTGCAGACGAAAAATGGAAAAACAACCCTGATGTTAAGTTAAACATGATCTCATATTTAGGTTTTCCGATTCTTTGGCCAGATGATAAACCTTTTGGTACTATTTGTGTTCTTGACAAGAAAGCAAATGAATATTCACTCATACAAGAGACTCTTATAACGAAATTTCGCAGCATCATAGAGTCAAACCTCGAATTAATTTATATTAACAAAATTCTTGGAGATGATAACAAAAAACTATCAGAT
>JADFXA010000120.1 GCA_015233755.1 Desulfamplus sp.
TACCTTTTACAGATGGATATACTTTGATTCCTTTAAAAGACCCAGCAAGAAAAGATATTGTTGTGTTTAAATATCCGGAAGACCCTGATAAAGATTTTATTAAAAGAGTTGTAGCTATAGGAGGAGATACTGTTCAGATAAAAGATAAAAAACTTTATGTTAACGATGAGCTGCAAGAGAATGAACCTTATGCAGTTTATAAAGATTCTTCAATTATTCCGGGCAGCTTTACAACTCGTGATAATTTGCCTCTTACAAAAGTGCCTGAACACTCTCTCTTTGTTATGGGAGATAATCGAGATAATAGCCATGACAGTAGATTTTGGGGGTTTGTCGATTTAAAAGCGGTTAGAGGCAAGGCTTTTCTTATCTATTGGTCATGGGACAGTGAAAAATTTGGTGTTAGATGGAGTAGGATAGGCGATATATTGAAATAGTTTTTTTGCAATTTTATTTATAATAGTTTTTTTGCTTATTTAATAACTCTAAACGGAATATTACAAAATGCGTTTTGAACACAAAGACCTTTTAGATATTGAATCTCTATCTGTCAAAGATATTAACATGATCCTTGATACTGCTGAAGGCATGAAGGAGATTTCAAACAGACCCATTAAAAAAGTCCCAACTCTTAGAGGAAAAACCATAGTTCTTTTTTTTCAGGAACCAAGCACTCGAACCAAATTATCATTTGATATTGCTGCTAAGCGTTTAAGTGCTGATACTATCTCAATATCTTCTGGATCAAGCAGCATTGTAAAGGGAGAGACTTTAATTGATACGGCAAAAAATCTTGAGTCAATGAACCCTGATATTATTGTAATCAGACACCCATCTTCTGGTGCTGCTGAACTCATTTCTAGAAGAGTAAAAGCCTCTGTTGTCAATGCTGGTGATGGTCTTCACGCACATCCTACACAGGCACTTCTTGACATGATGACTGTCCGTGAGAAAAAGGGAAAAATTGAAGGATTAAATATTTCGATTATTGGAGATATCGCCCACAGTCGCGTGGCCAGATCAAATATAGAGGGATTTACAAAAATGGGGGCAGCAGTAACCGTATCCGCACCTTCTACTATGATACCAAAAGGAGTTGAGAAACTTGGATGTGAAGTTGCCTCTGATATTGAGTCATGTATTGAGAATGCGGATGTTGTTATGATGCTGCGTATTCAAAAAGAGCGTCAAGAGGCTATCTTATTTCCAACTGAACGTGAATATTCAATGTTATTTGGATTGAATATTCATAGACTTAAAGGGGCAAAGCGTGATGTGTTGGTTATGCATCCAGGTCCAATGAATAGAGGCGTTGAGATAAATAGTGATGTTGCTGACGGGGAACATTCCGTTATATTAGAGCAGGTTACTAACGGTGTTGCCCTTAGAATGGCTGTCTTTTATCTTGTTGCAGGGGGTATGAAAAATGCGGATTAAGTTAAAAGGTGCAAGGATTCTTGATCCTGGAAATATAGATGGTTTTAGGGATATTGTTATTGATGAAGGAAAAATAGATTCAATAATTGACCCTAATTATAGCAGAGACGGACAGTCGTGCATATCTACACATAACAATGATAATATTATTGAAATAGATGTAACTGGAATGGTTGCGGTTCCGGGTCTTATTGATCTCCATGTTCATCTGCGTGAGCCGGGACATGAATATAAAGAGACCATTGAAACTGGATTAAAAGCAGCGGCAAAAGGTGGATTTACAGCTGTCTGCCCAATGCCCAATACCTCTCCAGTTAACGACAATAGCACTATTACAGCTTTTATGGTTAGTCGTGCTAAAGAGATTGCTAATCTACGTATATCTTCTTCATTTAATCAATCTGAGTTATATTCTGGAGTATCTAAATTATATCCTGTAGGGGCAATAACAAAAGGTTTAGAAGGCGAATATTTGTGTGAATATTCTGATATGAAAAAAGCTGGTATGGTTGCAATAAGCGATGATGGCCGTCCTGTTCAAAATGCCAGAGTTATGAGACGTGCAATGGAGTATGCAAAAGGTCTTGGATTGCCTGTTATATCTCATTGCGAAGATATTAATCTTGCCCGTGATGGTGCTATGAACGAGGGTGTTGTTGCCACAAAACTTGGTATAAAAGGAATTCCTAATGTCTCTGAGAGTACAATTGTTATGAGAGACATTGCACTTGCAGAACTTACTGGAGCTTCTATTCATATTGCTCATGTAAGTTGTGAAGAGTCTGTCGATGCTATCAGAAATGGGAAAAAAAGAGGGATAAAAGTTACAGCAGAAACTGCACCACACTACTTTAGCCTTACAGAGGAAGCTGTATCCAGGTATGACACAAACGCAAAGATGAATCCTCCTCTTAGAACAGAACGTGATAGACAAGCTATTATTCAGGGACTTGTTGATGGTACAATTGATATTATTGTAACAGACCATGCTCCACACTCTTTACTTGAAAAAGATGTTGAGTTTGACAGAGCGGCGTTTGGTATCGTTGGACTTGAAACATCATTAGGTTTATCTATGAAACTCGTCCAAGATGGTCTATTATCTTTTGAGAATCTGATTGAAAAAATGTCTAAGAGACCAGCGTCAATACTTGGAATAGATAATGCTCTAAAAGCTGGTAATCCCGCTGACATAACAATTATCGACATTGATGCTTTCTGGTCAGTTAATCCAAAAACATTTCTTTCAAAAAGCAGAAATACACCATTTACTGGATTTAGCCTTAAAGGTGAAGTCTATATGACAATCGTTGATGGAAAAATTGCATATCAAAGAGAGAGCTAATTTTCTAAATACATTTTAATGTTATCAATTCGAATAGCCATAAAACTTAAATAGAGCATAATAAAAATGGGTGAGTGCCTGCCAACAATTCTTGTTGTAGATGATGAACTTAGTATGCGAGAGTTTCTTGATGTTCTTCTTACTCAGACTGGCTATGATGTATCACTTGCAAAGAATGGCAGACAAGCACTTAAAATGATTCAGGAAAAAGTATTTGATCTGTTGATATGCGATATTCGTCTCGGCGATCTTACAGGCCTTGATATTTTAAGAGCTGCAAAAAAAAAGAGCACAGATACTATTGTTATTATGATTTCGGCTTATGCAACTACGGAAGTTGCTGTTAAGGCAATGAACGAAGGTGCTTACGATTTTGTCCCCAAACCCTTTGATAATAATGAGCTAAAGCAGGCAATCAAAAAGGCTCTTGATCTTAAACACCCTAAGTTTAAAGCTGAACATAACAGCAAAGAGAGACAATCAAGGCTCAATTTCGGTAAGATCGTTGGCAATAGCTCTGGTATGATAAGAATATATAACCTGATAAGTCAGGTTGCAGCTACTAAAACCAATGTTCTTATTTCAGGAGAGAGTGGGACAGGTAAAGAGTTGATTGCAAGGGCATTGCACGACATGAGCGACCGAAAAGACAAGCCATTTGTGGTTGTAAATTGCGGTGGTATCCCTGAAAATCTTATTGAGAGTGAATTTTTTGGTCATGTTAAAGGTGCATTTACAGGTGCAATCTCAGATAAAAAGGGGCTTTTTGAGGCAGCTCATCAAGGTACCATATTTTTAGATGAAATTGGCGAACTATCTCCAATGCTTCAGGTTAAACTCTTAAGAGTTCTTCAAGAAACTGTGGTAAAGCCAGTTGGCAGCACTCGTGAAATAGCAGTTGATGTTAGGATCGTCTCTGCTACAAATAAAAATCTTGAGGAAGAGGTTGTTAATGGCTCTTTTAGAGAAGACCTTTTTTTTAGGCTTAATGTCATTCCGATTAAAGTTCCCCCTCTTCGTGACAGAAAAGGTGATATTGAGATACTTGCGAACCACTTTGCAGAAAAATATTCAAAAGAGATGGGAAAAGAGATTGCAAAACTATCCTCTTATGCCATTGCATTTTTAAATAGCTACACTTTTCCTGGTAATGTTCGTGAGCTTGAAAATCTAATTGAACGAAGCGTTGCTCTCTCTTCAACTAACATAATTCTTCCAGAAAGCCTTACAATATCAATGCACAAAAAGCGTAGATGGATTGAAGGAGATGCTCATAAAGATCGCCGTTATGATCTTGAAGCTGTTTCACAAGGGGTTGATTTAGATGAAATTTTATCTTCTATTGAAGCTGCTTATGTTCAAAAAGCTATGGAAATTGCTGGTGGCAACAAGAGCAAAGCAGCAGAACTGCTTGGTATTACACTTCGTTCTATTAGGTATCGCATAAGCAAACAAGAAGGTGGAGCTAACGGAGATGAAGAGCCTAAATATTTTGTTGATGAAGCCTTTAAAAGCTAATATCAGAGAAGGAGATTAGATTAATTATGGATAAAGAGATAATAGAAAGGGTGAAAAATGCCTCATTCTTTCTTGAGATTGGCAAACCTCTTGCAAAAGCTAAAACTATTAAAGATACGCTTGATGTATTAATGTATCAAGTAGGTTCTATTTTTCAACCAATGAACTGGTCTTTATTGCTAAAAGATCCCAAAAGTGGGGATATGGTTTTTACAGTTGTAGTTGGTGCTAATAAAGAGAAGCTGCAAGGGGTTAGAATCCCAAAAGGTGAAGGAATTGCGGGTCATATTCTTAACACTGGAGAGTCTCTTATTGTGGAAAATGTAGAGGAGGATAAAAGGTTTAGTATCAGGATTGATGAATCTACAGGATTTAAAACACAATCCATTATTGGTGTACCTCTTAAAACCGATGATAAAATATTTGGTGTAATAGAGCTTATAAATAAACTCAGCGGTGATAACTTTACACAATTTGAGCTTAACCTTTTAACCACTATTGCAGAGTATGCAGCAATTGCTATTGAGCGGTCATATTATAATCAAGCATTGAAAAAGATAGCTCTCACCGACTCTCTTACTGGTCTTAAAAACAGAAATAGCTTTGAAAGGGCTCTAAACAATAGAGTTGAGATGCTAAAAAGATATGGTGTTATTTCATCTATTCTTATTATTGATATAAAGGGATTTAAGAAAGTTAACGAAAAATATGGTCATACATCAGGTGATAAAGTTCTACGAGAGTTTGCTGCAGCTCTTATAAGTATGCTTCGTGTAGTTGATGAAACTTTCCGTTATAGTGGCGATAAGTTTACTGTGATCATGCCTCAGACAAGTTTAGATAAGGCAGAACAAGCAAAAATAAGAATATTAAATAAATTGTCTTCTGAGCTCTTTTTAGATGGGAAAGTCTCTCTTAATATAACAATTGGAATGCGCCTTATAGATGAAGAGACAACTAAAGAGATACTCGACTTTGTAAATAAGAAAAATCCTCTATCCCCCTCTTCAATAGCACAAGATGCAGATGTTGAAAGAATGGAGAGCAATCTGAAACCTCTTCTTGATGAAGAGGCGGAGAAAATTGAGGCAGATGAATTAGCAGAAAAAAATAAAACGCATTATAAAGATGTTATGCTTGCTGGTGATTATACCCATTTTAGTAAAAATGACTATGGACATATTACTGTTAAAAAACTTTCAATGAAAGGTGTTGAGTTTGAGACTATGCGTAAACAACACAAAATTGATATATACGATATAGTGGATGTTACTTTTAATTTAGATGACAATAAAAGATCACTAATAAAAAGAAGGGTGAGAGTAGATTCTGTCAACGATAAGACTATTGAAGCAGAGTTCTACAATCCACCTCCTTATGATAAAAATCTTTGGTTCTATTTTATGGCGTAGTAGATATTTTGCTATAACTTAGAACTTTTCTGCTTAGGAATTAATGTTTATTAATAACCTATTGCTCTTTATGGTTTTATATATTCGTCGGAAGAATCAAGATTATCGCAATAAAGGCTCATATATTCTATGTATTCATTATGATAATTTTTGGAAAATCCATTTATAAAATCAGTGCTTTTGTTTTCATTTTTGAACTTACTAACATGGTTCTCAATATTATTAATTATATTACTATTTACTGAAATGGGGTAATTAATACAACGACTGTCAATCGCGTCTTGTTTTGCATATATTTCAGATAATTTTTTACCAGAAATAAATTCACCTGATACTGGAGGTGAATTTGTAAATTGGACACAGCCTATAATAAAAAAGAACAAAACAAAAAATAGATATGACATAAACTTAGGCTTTATTTTTGCAAATTTTCTTAATTGCAGCATTGATGGTAAATAATGTAGTATTTTCATAGTTTTCTCCTTTTATGAGTTTGTTTATGAATTTGGGCTTGATGGTTTATTTAACTTCAAATAGATCATAAATCATATAGAAGAAAAGACAAATAAAAAACAAAAGTATGGACTTGAATTTATTAGAAGCAATAATCTCAATTGACGATATAGATGATTTAAAATCATTTTTTGATGAAATGCTAACTCAAGGAGAGCTTGAAGATCTCTCTCTTCGTTGGAAACTCCTTAAAGAGTTACAAAGTGGAATGACTCAAAGAAAGATAGCTGAAAAATATGGTATTAGCCTATGCAAAATAACAAGAGGATCAAAAATTTTGAAAAAGGAGAACTCAGTTGTATTAAAAATTTTGAACAAAACTGTTACACCTATTGATTGAAATATATATTAAAATTTTTATATACAAAATATGCATGTCATAAACCAACCATTATGATTTTATTGCTTGACTCTTAATACTCATATATATTAAGTAAATTCAGTTTTTAATTTTTATTTATATTTTTTTTATTATTTGTAAGATAGCCTTGATTTAAGGTGAATTAGGTTTAAAATTCAATTAATTTTGCCATTAGAATTTTTGGATTAAGTTTATCAGATTAAAAGATGTTTATGTTATTAGATTT
>JADFXA010000121.1 GCA_015233755.1 Desulfamplus sp.
GCTGATATAATCGCCTTTAGTGCTGCTGTTTTTTGGCCTTAAAATTTATAACGCATCTCTTTTGCAGGTTTTAGGATTTGCTGTTCCTCATCTTGCAGGAGCTTACCTTCTTTCCAATTATCTATTCGGAAGATACAGACACCCTTTTTTTTCTGAGCTTTATGAAACAATACAAAGCTTCTATCTTCTACCCGCGATTATTTCAGCAATTCTTAAACCAAAATCACCTGTGTTTGTAGTAACTCCTAAAGCAGTATCGCTTAAAAAGGACTTCATAAGTCATCTTGCTGCCCCATTTTATATCATGCTCTTTCTTGCTATTGCTGCCTATATTGCAGGAGTTTACAGATTGCTCACAATTCCCGGAGTATTTGATTCTATTATTCTCTGTATGCTCTGGAATACATTTAATGTTGTGATGGTGCTTTCGTGTCTTGGCGTTGTGTGGGAAAAACGTCAAATGCGTGCAATGCACAGATACGCTACAGATGAGAAGGTGCTTCTTGACCTTCAAGATGGTAACGGTATGGTTTCCGCTGCTTTGTTTGATTTATCCCTTTCAGGGGCAGGTATCAGGATAAACTCAACCATGCCTGAAATGAGAGGAAACAACTCAACGAAAATGACAGAAAATGACTCAAGTAAAATGTCAGGCAATAGGGAGCTTACAGGAACACATATTATCATTCATGCTAAGGACAGTTATGGAAATAAATATTCCCTTCCTGTTGAGGTAAGGCAGCACCGCCATAAAGGAGAACATTCAATTATTGGGTGTCTATTTACAGGAACATCACAAGAAGATATGGCTGACATTATAAATTTTGTGTATGGAGACAGCAGCAGATGGAAATTTTTCAGCCAAAGGGGTATAAGCACACCTGTGGGCTATTTGTCAGGTTTTCTGCTTCTTCTAAAAACAGGCATACTTGGAACATTTACCAATTTTAGTGGAGTTTGGTCTATCGTTGCTGAGAATATGAAAAAACATATAGTTCATTTATCAAGAAGATAGAATATTAACTTCTATACTTTAAACGACTATAAATTGTTTCTTTTGCTATATAAAAAAATAATGATTCAGTGTTTTTTAAAAAGGACTATTCAAAATGATAAATTTCACCATGAGATTAAAACCTCGAATAATTATTCTTATCAATCTATTGTTCTTTGCAAGTGTATTGTTTTCGTTGCCTCAAGTCTCTTTTGCCCAGACCATCAGAATGCCGTTAAAGGATATTCTTCAAGTTGAAAATATTCGTTTAGAAGGTATAAAAGATAATACAGACAAGTATGAATTCAAACTCTCAATTCCTGAAAGATGGCAGGTAAAGCAGGCACTGCTTACATTTTCATACTCCAATTCATCATCTCTTATAAAAAACAGATCGCAGCTTGTTTTTTACATGGATAACACTCCTCTTGCACAGACAGCTTTGGATCCTCTCTCTCCTCAAGGAGTTATGACCGTTCCTATTCCTGGACGACTTCTGACTTCAGGATACCATCCTTTCAGCTTTTCTGTTTCCCAGCATTCAGTAGAAAATAACTGCGAAGACCCCACTGCCCCTGAGTTGTGGACATTGGTGGAGCTCAGTGAAGCAACTGTTGATTTTGATTTTACCTTGAAACCTGTTCCCGCACGTATATCAGCAGTAAGCGATTTTCTGTTTGATCCAAAAAATCCGTCAGCACCGCCTGTTAATCTTATTTTTCAAGATTTTGATTACATGAAACCCGTTACTCTTTGTGCTTCCGGCATTGCTCTCAGATATGATTACCGCATGGTTAATTTTACCTCTTCTGGTAATATTGAATCAGGCATGGACAATTTACTGATTGGCAGCGAAGCTTTTGTAAAGTCCGCTTTGGCCGGTTATGATTTGCCAAAAGAGAATCAGGATATTAAAGGGCCAAGCCTTATGGTTTTAAACTTTAAAGAAGATACTTACCACTCTTTAATTGTTGTAACTGGCAGAACTCCTGACGAGGTGCTGATTGCAGCAAAGGCGTTTTCTCTTCTCTCGCTGCCTCTGCCTGACAGCTCTTCCGCACTTGTAAAAGATATTCAAATTCCGCAGATTAACCCTTATACTCTAAAAAACGGTTTAGAACAGGGCAAAGTCTATACTCTATCAAGTCTTGGATTTAAAACACATACATTTAAAGGGATAACGCCGATACCTAAAGGGTTCGGTTTCAGACTGCCTTCAGATGCCCATCTATCTCCTAACAGCAAAGCTACACTTCTGCTTAACATGGCATACGGTGCTTCAATGAAAGAGGATTCCGTGCTGAATATTATTTTGAATGATCAGTTTGTTGCTGCGATACCATGCAAGGAGATTAATGGCGGAACGTATCGTAATTACAAGGTTGAGTTGTTATTGTCCTCAATGAATGCGGGATATAACAAGCTTACAATTTCACCACAGTTAAATCCAATGGCAACTGATCAATGCACTATGGTTCAGACTGGTAATCTAAGACTTACCCTTTTTGAAGACTCAACATTTACCCTGCCGGTAGTTGATAACTGGATTGAGATGCCTCAGCTTAAAGCGTTCATGTCTGATGCTTTTCCCTTTGGAAAACAGCCTGACATGAGTGAAACTCTTATTTTTTTGCCTGATGGTAAAAAATCCTCATTTGTTGCGGCACTTAATCTTGTTGCTATAGCCTCTCAGAAAACAGGTTTTCCGCCATTAGGTCTTGAGTGGTATCGCACAATCTCTGATGGAGGCAGTGTCGGCAATAGTAATACTGGTAAAACTGAAACAAATACTTCTGGTAAAGTTGAAAGCATTATGGCTGACAAAGATATTATTGTTGTCTCTGAAACCTCTTCAATACCTGAAAACTTCAGCAGTGCAGCACCGTTAAATTTCTCTTCATCAGATTCAAAAGGTCTAACAACAGGGACTGGGACTGTTGCATATCCGCATCTTGTTAGAGCCAAAGGTTATGATGCCTCTGAAGGAGAAGGTTTCTGGTCAAAAATATTGCCCCATAAGGGTTCACATGTTTCAGATATATCCCTTGTTGACTCAAAGATTGTGGTTACACGCTTTGAGCCTGTTATCACAAGAGAAAAGGCAGCTCTCATACAGTTTCAATCTCCTTTTAACCGTAAAAGGACAGTGATGATGCTGGCCGCAGGAAATGAAGCTGATATGATTAAAGCAGGCTCAGTTATCTGGAAGCCGGGAGTGCAAGCTGCATGCAGCGGAGATACCTCTCTAATAAATCTAACCGAAAGAGCTGATAAGAATTTTGACACCATCTCTCTTAGAATCGGGTCAAGCTATTATTTAGGAGGTGTTACTCCTCTTCCATTCATGGAATATTATGCCAACACCTATCCTTTATGGTTTATAGCCTGCGTGGTGGCAATATGTTTCATTTTTTCTCTGGCTTTATATCAACTTATTAAAATAAGAAGAAAAAGGAGGCTTTCAAATGCTCAATAGAATTACTTTTTTTATCTGTTTTTCATTTATCTTTTTTCTAACTTTATGCCTTACATCTACGTTCTTTCCAAATATTTGTTCAACTGTTTACTTTGAAACTGCTTATGCTGGTGAGAATTCTGGAACATGGGCCTATTATAAAGCTCATTTTATCTCTTCTGACGGGAGAGTTACCGATATTTTTCAGAACAATATCAGCCATTCAGAAGGGCAAGGATATGGACTTTTGCTTTCTCTGCTAAATAATGACAAAGCCACATTTGAGAAGATTCTGAACTGGACAAAAAATAATATCATGGTCAGAAAAGATGGTCTTGCAGCATGGAGCTGGGGACAAAGGGATAATGGAGAGTGGGGAGTTCTTGACTATAATAATGCAAGTGACGGGGATATTCTCATTTCGTGGGCATTACTTAACGCGAGCGAAAAATGGCAGAACAATGAATGGAAGTCATGGGCAGATTCAACCATTGACCGTATCAGGCAAAGCCTTGTCATAAGAAAAGGTAACAAGATGGTTATGCTTCCCGGATATTATGGATTTACCTCAAAAGCAGAAACAGAACAGTCAGGAGAATCCAGCCAGTCTGACAAGCCTGATAAACCTGATAACGTAACCATAAGTATCAATCCTGCCTATTTTATCTTTCCAGCGTTTAACGCTTTTGCTGAATATGGTGCAAAGAGTGGAGACAATGAAAGGAAAAAGTTTTGGAAACAGCTTTGTAATGACACTCTTGCAATATTGAAACAATCCCTGTCTGGAGAAATGGCACTTCCGCCTGACTGGATATTGATTAATCAAAAAGGCAATCTTGTAACAGATAAAGACAAGGGAAGAGATTTCGGGTATGAATCAATAAGGGTTCCGCTTTATCTTGCAATGGCAGGTGATAAAAAATCTCTTGAGATATTTAAACCGTATCTCAAATTTTGTAATAAGCTCGGCTATTTTCCTGCCACAGTGGATTTAATAAATGAACAGATTACCATTGAGGAAGCATCAGCAGGATTTCATGCAGTGCTTGCAAAATGTGCCCAAATGGTTGGAGAGACAGCTATAAGTAAATCTTTTATGGAAAAGGCTGATAGTAAAATAGTGCAGGAGAAAGATGATTACTATTCAAATACGCTCTATCTTCTTGCTAAATCAATTCAATAATAGACGATAGGTGATTTATGAGTATTAAAGAGACCATAGATAAAAAAATAGAAAAACTATATTCAGATAATGTCGAATTATTGACAAAAATTGGAGAACTTCTTGAACCTGAACTAACTAATATTGTTGATCTATTCTACAGCGAGTTGATGGAAATTCCTCAAATGGCATCTATTCTTAAAAACGCTATTGTTGAAAAAAATCTTAAAGAATCTCAGAAAAAATGGATTCACGATTTTTTTAAGCCGCATAATAGAAAAGATGTAAATATGCTAACAGAACGTCAGAAAAAGATAGGTAAACTTCATGCAAATATAAATATCAATCTGAACTATTTTACCTATGGTATCAGCATTATGAAAAGCGAGATATTCAGCAGAATATATAAGGCTGAGCTATCTCGGGATGAGCTGTTTCAGGTCTTTTCTGTAGTGGATCAACTATTTGATATTTTAGTGTCAATAATATCTGAAGCTTATTTTTCCAACGAAATGGTACATGAAACAAATGAGCTTTCACTCAAAATGAAAGGAATGAGCCAAAATACAGCAATTGAATGTGAACGGCTCAGATCACTTTTACTTGATTGGGTACGTAATTCTCTCACATTTTTATATCAGACATCTCAGATTGATATAAACACTATTCCAAAACTTAAAGAGTCAAGCTTTGGTCTTTGGGTAATTTACAAAGCAGATTTGCTTTCACACACAATGGATATTTCATCAGAACTTAAAAACCATATACGCCAAATTGATGAATCTTTTTTAACTGCTGCAAAATATCGCATAGAAAATAATCAGACTGAATTTTTTGAAAAAATTCAGAACTTAAATGAAGCTGTGTCAAAAGCATCTTGGTATATTTCCACTATTGTTGATCAGGTTATAGAAATGGATAGCGGTATGGATTCTTTGACAAGATTATTTAATAGAAGATATATTGATACAATACTTCGCCGTCAAACAGAAATAAGCATGAAACAAGGACTTCCATATTCAATATTGATGCTTGATATAGATCATTTTAAGCTGGTTAATGATACTTATGGTCATGATAGTGGTGATGCTGTTTTGAAACAATTTTCCGAACTGCTTTTACTATCAGTCCGTACAAGTGATTTTATTTTCAGATATGGAGGAGAAGAGTTTCTTATCGTTCTTGGCAGTGCTGAGAAAAAAGAAGCTCTTGTTGTTGCGGAAAAAATAAGAAGAAAATGTGAAGAACATACTTTTAAATTACCCGGAAATAAGAATCTATACAAAACTTGCAGTATAGGAGTTGCTTCATACAGTGGACACCCTGACTATAACAGGCTTATCAAAGAGGCGGATTTGGCTCTTTATGCAGCAAAAGAGAAAGGACGTAATCGTGTTATTTCAGAAAGTTAGGTACGAAAAAAAATAGTGAAGTAACCTCAACATCCTTAATTTCAGCAGTAATATTAGAAGAGTAGTGAATTATGGGTAAAATCATATTAAATTTTATTATCGTTGTATTTATTTGTTTTTCAACATTTTTATTTATAGCTTCATCTGAAGCAGGTGCGGTTGTTGATAATTCTACCTCTGATGGCATTAGTTCAGTTGAGATACATGCAGGCACTGCATGGGACGCCTATAACAGCGGTAATCTGACTAAGGCGGAACAGCAATTTTTATTCTTAATAGAAAAATCAAAACAGGAAAAGCAATCTGTAAATAATAACAACGCAGAAATCTTTAATCTTCAGTTGGGACTTGCCTACACAAGAACAAAGCTTGCAAATGCGATTTTATCAAAAGAGACTACCTCCCGGTCAGAATCAACACAAGCCTTATCAAACTCATCTGCATCAAAAAAACTGCTAATCTCCTCAAAAGAAATTTTTGCCGATCTTATCCAGAAACAATATAAACTTACAGATTGCGTTCCTGCTATTTTAGGAATCCTTTCACAGTTGAAAGACTATAAAACTATGGAGCAATACCTGCCAATGCTTGAGACTCTTTTTTCAGGTGAAGAGCTCAATAAATGGGACTATCTTTTTGCAGAATCAGCATGGGCAGCCTACAATGAAAAGAATTATAAAATTGCCCAGGAAAAATTTGAAGCTCTTCTCCAAAAACACGTTAGTCCCAAAAATCTAAATGGAACAGTAACTCCTGAGA
>JADFXA010000122.1 GCA_015233755.1 Desulfamplus sp.
ACCTCTGAGTTTTCATTAGGCATTCCAATAGCATAAAGCCCTGGTGCAACTTTATAGTTGTTTCGTGTAATTCCAGACCTTGCCCCTAAAGTTTGGACTCTATCTTTAAAACTTAATTTCCTACTAACTACAGGAATTTGACCAACTTCTGTATCTATAAACCGCTCTACAAAATGGGATATAAAATAACCTGGTTTTTCATATTTTTTAAACGAGCTGTCTTTTGTAAGATTATTAAGCGAACAACAATTTTGAGATAGGCTATTGGGAGTACAGCTATCAGAGTTAAAACTAACTTGAGATACTCCTTCCATTGATGAAAGTATAATAACCCCTTCTGATTTAATATGTTGTAATCTATCACTATTATATTCTTGCAACATCTTTTTATCCTGTTAAGAGTTAATTGTTAATATATTGAAATTACAAGCAAAAAGAATACGTCAAACCAAACATTTATAAAGAATAGCATCTTTTATAAATAGATTAAAGTCCTGTTTTCTATTTTGCTTGACATCTTAAAATTCATCTATTACTAACATTCCATATACAAATATTTCCCTTCCAAATTTGTGAATTTTTACTCTTATTTCAAGATATTATTTAAAATTATAAACAAACCTAATTAACAGTAATATAAGGAGATTGCTCTTATGAATTTATCACGCATAAAGTTAAGTTACCTTACTTCAATTTTGGTTATTGTAAGTTTTATTTTTGCTATGAATTACACTATAAATCCAGTATATTCTCAAGAAAAAGAGAATTTATCAGGACTCAATTCAGATGTGAAAAAATTGGCAGAAGAGTGTCGTCAGGAAATTCTTAATAAATTCGATGAGCTTATATCCTCAGGGAAGTTAAAATCTGCCCAATTATTTGATACTTTCTATATTCCAATACAAAATAGCTATCCACAGAAATATCATACTCAATATGATCAGATATTTGACAAAAATATTCAAACAATTATTGACAAATATCTTTCTAAAGACAAAAGAGTTCTATTTGTTATTATAGTTGATAAAAATGGATATGTTCCTACTCATAACTCTATCTTCTCTAAACCCCTTACAGGAGACAAAGATGTAGATTCTATAAATAATCGAACTAAAAGATTATTTAATGACAGAACAGGTCTTGCTGCCGCACGAAACCAAGAACCATATTTGATTCAAAAATATAGCAGAGATACTGGAGAATCTCTTTACGATTTTTCAATACCAATTATATTTCAAAATAATCATTGGGGTGCTGTTCGCATAGGCTATCAAGAGTAATTAGGCGAGACAAAATAACTATAAACAAATTTTAAGATGGACAAGGAGCAAGGTAGAATGAATTTTATTAGTAAAAAGATAGGGTTTAAGGTTGCAATAATTGTTAATATAGGCTTATTTTTTGTTATGTCGCTTGGAACATATTTGCTAATAACAAAACAGAGTAACTCTTTGGAAGAACAACTAATTGAACGTGGAAAAATTGAGTCAATAGTTGGTGCTAAAATGATTAGCCAGATTTTGGAAGAATCTATAGATAATGGAGTTTTTCAAATAACAGATGTCTTTGATCAGAAATATGTTGAGATACCAGGATTTGATCCTCCTAAATTTCATACTAAATATGATGCTTATTTAGATAAAGCTATACTTTCGTTGCAAGACGAATTTTTAAATGATGAGAGTGTAGTTTTTGCTGTTGCTGTTGATAATAAAGGCTATTTACCCACCCATAACACCCGTTTTAATCAGCCGCCTACAGGTGATAAGGCAAAAGATCTTAAACTGAACAGAACCAAACGTATTTTTGCTGATGAGACAGGTTTAAAAGCTGCTCAAAACACTAAAAAAGGTTTTATGCAAAAATATAAAAGAGATACTGGTGAGGAGTTCTACGATTTTTCATCACCTATATATGTTAAAGGAAAACATTGGGGAGGATTTCGTATAGGATTCTCATTAGATAAAGTAAATGCTGCTAAAAAAGCACAAGTTCAATCTTTAATTATCCTTATGAGTATTCTTGGATTTATATCTATATTATTGATTATTGTAATGATCAACATGTCTCTAAAACCCCTCCATGATCTTACTATTGTTGCTTCTAATCTTGCTGATGGCAGGGGGCTTGATCAACCTATAATTCCAACTACAAAAGATGAAATAGGTAAACTTGCAGAGGTTCTTGAACGTTTGAGAATAAGTCTTCAGAGGGCATTTCAGAAGCTACAAAATAGAAAATAGCGACATTGATAGTTTTTGTCTTAAATTAGAGTTGCAAGGAGATTGTTTATTATTCTTCCTTGCACTCATCTCCTCCATATCGTGCGACTAAATCAGATATTCTCTCAACCATCTTCTGTAAAGTCTGCGCAACACTTCGCAAACAGTCATCTCCGGCAGCATGTCCATAAAAATCATTAAATTTTTTAAAATAATCTATGTCCATCATAATTAAAGATAAAGGAGTCAAATCACGTCTGGCTCTACCCCATTCATTTTGAAGCACTTCATCAAAACGCCTTCTGTTGCTAATCTCGGTGAGTCCATCTATGAAAACAAGCTGTTCCAACATTTCATTTTTCCGTTTAAGCCGCAAATGAGTTTTTACACGGGCTTTAACAATCTTGGGGTTGAATGGTTTGTTTATATAATCAACTCCGCCAAGCTCGAATCCACGATATTCATCATCAGCATCTACCAGAGCTGTTATAAAGAGAACGGGTAATCTCTGCTGTTTTCATTTTCCTTCAATCTTCTGCATACTTCATAACCATCCATGTCAGGCATCATAATATCCAGCAATATCAAGTCAACGCTGTGTTCAGCGACATAGGCAAGAGCCTTTTCACCACTGGTTGCGAATGCAACCCTATTCCCCTCTTGTTTTAATACACTACCCAGTATCTGAAGATTTTTAGGAATATCGTCGACTATTAGAATAAGCTGGTTTTCACTATTTTTATTAAGCATATTATTCAAACACCTTTTATTTTGTCACAAATGGCAGAGAACTCATTTAATGAATTCTCAATCTGTTCAATGTCAAATGATTCGACAAATGCTAAAAGTTTAGCAGCGTACTGATTCAAAGCATCAACCCTATGTTTTTCAGATAGTTTTAAAAGTTTTATGGCAATATTTTCAACAGCATCTATCTCAATGGCACCTTTTAGAGATGTCCATTCAGCCATTATTTCCGATTCCATTACAATTATCAGTTCTTGTAAATCCTCAAGTTCATTCATATTTATGGTTAGTTCAGGATTTTTTTGTGAAGTATCTGTTCTAATATGGTTATCTTTTTCCACAGGCTCTTTTTCCGAGTATTTTAAATAACAGAATAATATTTGGAATACTTCTGACATACTTACGGGTTTGAAAAGATAGGCATCAAATAACGATTTATTTATATTTTCCGTCTCTCGGATGCCTAACGAGGCTGTTAAGGCTATTATCGGGATACTATTTGTTTCGGGGGCTGCTTTCAGAATCTTTGCCGCTTCATATCCATCCATAACAGGCATTCTTATATCCATGAATATAATATCAGGAGAGAACTTTTTTGCTGACAATACTGCCTGCTCTCCGTTTTCAGCCTCCAGAACTTCCATACAAGATAGTTTCAGTGCATCTTTAATCACTTTTCGGTTAAATTCATTATCATCTACCACAAGAATACGTGAGTGTTCAAAACAGATCGCTGTTATATCAAATGGCTGCTCAGGAGAACTCAGGATTGTATTGACAGAAGATATATCAACCTCAGGAAGAGTGAACTCAAATATGCTCCCTTTGCCCAAAGAGCTTCTGACATTTATCTGCCCTGACATCATCTCTATCAGCCTTTTACTTATAGCAAGCCCCAATCCTGTTCCACCGTACTTTCTGGTGCTTTGATTGTCCTGCTGTCTGAATGATTCAAAAATCGAATCTATCTGGTCTTGAGGAATGCCAATACCAGTATCCTCTACGGAAATTAACAGTTGAAGCTTTGAGTTATCCTTTTCGTTATATTGTTTCCTTGCCTGTATTTTGATATATCCTGTTTCAGTAAATTTTAAGGCATTACCCACAAGATTAAACAGTATCTGCCTTAATCGTGTTTCATCAAGCATCAGAGCCGATGGTAAAGTTTCATCCACGTCAATTATAAAATCAAGCCCTTTTTCAGCTATCTTTATTTTAAAAATCTGTCTGATTTCATTGAAAACAGTATGGGGGTTAACAGCTTCATATTGAATTTTGAGCATACCTGCTTCAATCTTTGAAAGATCAAGAATATCGTTAATTAATCTCAGCAGAGCTTTTCCTGAAATCTGAATTGATTCAAGATAGCTTTTCTGTGTTTCATCAGTAATCATCGAAGATAATAAATCGCTGAAACCTATCACTGAATTCATGGGGGTTCTGATCTCATGGCTCATATTGGCAAGAAATTCACTCTTTGCACGATTTGCAGTGACTGCCTCCTCTTTTGCTATTTTAAGGTTCTCTTCCGCCTTGGTACGATCATCGATTTCGAGCTTAAGCAGCTCATTTGTCTTTAACAGATCAATTGTCCGTTCCTCAACACGTTTTTCCAGTACATCTTTAGCTTCCATGAGTTTTGCATTTGCATTAACAAGACTGTCAGTCATCCGGTTAAATGAGATGGAGAGCAAGGCTATCTCATTACTACTTTCATCAATATTGACTCTGTGAGACAAATCACCTTCAGATATTTTCACGGCTGCATCTATAAGCATTTTGACAGGAGTCACAATTGATTTAGTAATTATAAAACCTATCAATACGGATAACGTAATAATAATTAAAGTAAAAAATCCCATCCATCTGACGTTCTGCTCTAAAACTTCTTGAGCACGTTTAGCAGCGATCCGAATGTTAACGACTGATGTTTCAAATGCATGCTCATACTGCACACCACGTTTGAAATAATACTCCTTCAGAATTTTATCATAAATACCTTTCTGTTCCCAATACGCAGGGCTTTCCAATATATCTATCGCCATTGATCTATTTTCATCTTCTACAAGCTTAAGAGCTTCATACTCCATTTTTACAATAAGTATATTACTCTTCTCAAGCTGCTCAAAGAGGTATCGTCCCCTGTCATCACTTTTCGTTATGGATTGATTAATCAGAGCATCTAACAGCGGTTCAGAGGCATAATATCGCCGTTTCCATTTCGCATCTCCTGTAAAAGCGTAGTTTCTGGCACTTTGTGTTAAAACCTCATCGTAATAGCGGATCTGTTGAGCTAACCCTTCGATTTCTAATGTTGCTGTCAACTGCTCGATACTTGACGGAATATCCTTATAAAGGGGGTTTGAGGATTCCTTGAGCCTAAACAATAACCAGTACCCCTCAAGTGCAGCAAATATTGAAACGATGCAAAATCCCAGCAATAATCTGTTTTTAATACTCATTGCATCCCCCTATTTTGTCCTATTTTGAGATAATTTCGCTGGCTGTTTTCAAAAATTCTTCTGGTATGGTTATACCAAGCATATCCGCTGTCTTTTTATTAACAATTATATAATCCTCTCTTGGTGACTCGGTATGCAGCCATGAGGGGTCAGAGCCTTGCAGAATCAAAACTGCTTTTTCTCCTGATATCCTTCCGATTGTTTTAAAATCGCCAATATTTCCAACCAGAGCACCTTTTAATACACCATCCTTGTTGCATGAAAAATTGGGTTTTTTGTATTTCGAACTAAACTCATTTATAATTTCCTCTCCCCCTCCATGCACAAGAGTATCGCATGTTGAAAAAAGAGCATCAACCCTATCAATATTTTCCTGCAACTGTTTATACATATCTTCCAGATCAACAACGGCAATATCAACAATTTTGATTCCGCGCCTCTCTAACAGAGATGATATCTCGGTGAACTGATTCGTTGAGTTAGGCTCTCCTTTGCGCCGGACAACAGCTAAAAATTTTGTATCAGGATAGAGCTCTTCAAAAGCAAGATACTGTTTTGAAGGGGGGACATAATTGCGTGTTCCAACCAAATTGTTTCCTGATGATTCCAAAGATTTAATAAGTCCTGATTCTACAGGATATGTGCAGATGGAAAAGACAACAGGAATCGGCTGTTTCATCCTCCCTGTAAGTTCTTTAGCAATAAGAGTTCCAGGTGTGGTAAGAGAAAATATCAAATCGACCTTATCTTTGATAAACGATTCAATAATCCTCCTTTGCTCCTCTTTATCAGCTTCCGGATTTTTAATAACATACCGCACATTCTTGCCTGCAATATAACCATGCTCCGCAAGACCCTCCATAAATCCATCAAGACAGCGTTCATACTCAGGATTGCTTCCCCAGCGGCTAATTCCAATTGTAACCATACCCTTACGGCTTGGATTCTGATTTCTATAGTTAACGAAGATAGCTACACTTATTCCAGCAATTAAAAAGGTTATTCCAACAAACCATTTTATTATCTTTGAGAACTTTTTATTTTTCATCTCATCATCACCTATTTCCCATTTCATATTCATTTATAGCATATATAGTAAATGACACCCTTAGTATTTACTTTATAAGTTCATTACAAATAATAGTGAAAAGAAAAAAAAGCATAGAAATATTGATTAATATAAATTCTAAAGAATAAGATTTTTTTATAATATGAACTACGGTTAATATTATAAAAATAAGGGCACCA
>JADFXA010000123.1 GCA_015233755.1 Desulfamplus sp.
AAAAAAAAAATGCTATAGATGGGAAGAATAGTGCCACAAGCGATATTGTAAGAGAACATATAAATGATCGACTTATCGATCTTGAAAAAAACATAGTTAAAATAGATGAAACATTAAACAGGTTATTTTATGAACATGAAATCAGCCAAAATAAAGCTAAATCAATCCAGATAAAGCTAAAAGCTCTTATAATGCAGATACATGAGATAACAAAAGAGAGAAATGAATTTCAAAAATGGTATGAGAATCAAAAAAAAGCACAGTTCAAAAAAGATAATCCCGGAGTTGTTGTTAATGGATGTCTATTTGCTGGAACACAGATTAAAGCAACACATTGTGTTATGAAACCTAAAGAAAATATTAGAAATTCAAAAATCTATCAAATTACAAATAACGATAATTCAGAAAAACCATTTTATGAAATGAAAGTTGAGCAAATAAGTGCAAGAAGAAGAAGAAGGTAGCAACTTGTTTTGAATATTTGATTTAAGAGAGTTTACATGTATAGACTTTTATTTCTTTGGATATAAACTTTATTATGAAAAGAGAAAAAATACTTGTTACTGGCGGTGGCGGATTTCTTGGAAAAGCTATAGTGAAGATGCTCATTGAAAGAGGAGATGTTGTTTCAAGTTTTTCAAGAAATTTCTATCCAGAATTAGACAAGATGGGAGTAAAACAGTTTCAAGGGGATATATCAGATTATAATTCTCTTGAAAAAGCGAGCATGGGAATAGATATGATTTTTCACGTTGCTGCTAAAGCTGGTGTTTCTGGAAGATGGAAAGAGTATTTTGAAGCAAATGTCATTGGTACTGAAAATGTTGTAAAAACATGTCTAAAAAATGGGATAAACCGCCTTGTTCATACAAGCTCTCCAAGTGTTGTATTTGACGGTAATGACATGGAGGGAGTTGATGAATCTGTTCCTTACCCTGATGCTTATCATGCACCATATCCCGAAACCAAAGCAATGGCAGAACAAATTGTAATCAATGCGACATCAACAACTTCAAAGGGATTGAAGACGGTTATTCTCAGACCCCATCTCATTTGGGGACCAGGTGATAACCATCTTTTGCCGGGAATTATTGCCAGAGCAAAAAAGCTCAAAAGAGTAGGAGCTGGAAATAACAGAGTTGATACTATATATATTGATAATGCCGCCCATGCCCATATTCTTGCTGGAGATAAATTAAAAGAAGAGGCTAATCAACATATCCCAATACCAAATGATAATTTTAAAATTTATAACAGATTAAAAAATGAAGAGAAGTTAAAAATCTCTGGTAAATTGAAAATAGATACATCTATTTCAGGCAATATCTATTTTATAAGTCAAGATGAGCCTGTATTTCTTTGGAAAATGGTTGATGACATGCTTGATGCTGCTGGTTTGCCACCAGTTAGAGGTTCAATATCTCTAAAAAAAGCGGAAAGATTGGGAAGCGTGACGGAGACAATATTCAAATTGTTTAATATAAAAAAAGAACCTCCTATGACGCGATTCATGGCAAAAGAGCTTGCAACTTCTCACTGGTTTGATATTTCAAGGGCAAAAAAAGATTTAGGATATTATCCTATTGTATCAACGCAAGAAGGTCTTATAAGGCTTAAAGAGTGGTTAATATCAAAGGGTGCACATTAATTGTCAGTATCAGCAGCACCTAAATTCTTCTCCAAAATAGAGACAATTTCTTGAACAATTTTATAATGCTTTCCTGTAGTTACAAGAGGGTGGGCAGCTGTTTTCAATATATATATATTTGAAAGGTCTGTAAGAAAAGGGTCTGAAGATGCTCTTTCCATCCATTCACAGGTGCTGACAAGCCCTGATATTCTTACTATAGAACAGGCAAATTGAGTAAGTGAAACAATTTCTAAATATTGTGGATCAACAGATTCAGGTGTTTGCCAATATCCAACAGCAGCACATATATTGGTTGGAAGATTCCATGATTCTAAAATCTTATAAGCCACAAGAGAATTTGTGGTTCCAAATACTTCTAATTCAGCCTCACTTAAAGATTGTCCTGTAGTTTTGACAATATTTATGCACTGTTCAAAACTCTTTGGGTTATAAACGGCAAGAATCAATTTACCAATTCCTTGTAAAAGACCAGCAATATAAAGTTCTCCTGGCAATGATTTTACAAATAGATTTGGATCTCCAAGCCTCCTGTTTGCAATTCCACAAGCCCAAGCCTCCTCCCAATACTCTTTATCAGAAAATTCATTTAACTGAGGAAATGAAGGAAGAGTATTTTTAAATACATACATATAAAGAGAGTGTAGTGTATCAGTAAGTCCTATTCGCGTTATTGCACTACGCAACGATGTTGTTTTAATACCTCTGCTATAATAAGAGGAATTGGCAAGTTTAAGAATTTGAGCAAAGAGGACTGGATCGCTTTTAATAAGTTTTTCAAGCAATTGAACTGAAATTTTATCTACAGGCTGCTGTATCATATCCATAAGAGATTTAGCAGAAGCTGGCAAAGAGGGAATTTTTATTCCTGAGTCAAGAATTTCCTGAGCTATAATATTTGCCATTATTTTGTTGTAGGACATCTGTCTTTATCTTTAAATATTAAATAATTTTTTATATAAATGTATGTTCTTAATATCAAGGATTAAAAGAGTATAAGCGCAGCTAATCTGTTGTAATGTTAAAGAAAGTTTTTATCTGTTCCTGCTTGAGACGTAGTTGATCAAGAATAAGTTTTAGTGCAATTTCGTTAATGCCCGCTTTACGAGTGGAGTTTTTCACAGCAACTGATATTGGATTACCACTGTGACCAATATTTGCCTTGTGGCAAAGATAGTTTGCAAGGTTTATTATTAACGCATATTCCCGATATGCAGATGGACAAGCTGAAGGGTTGTGATGGTATCTGCTTGGATATAGTATATGATCTGGAAATTGCCACCTCTTCATTAAAAGACCAGAGAGAACTGCATGATCAAGATCAAAAACGGTTCTCTCAACACGAAAAAGGGGTTGTTGCTGCTCCATTGCAAGCGCACGAACTTTACGATATTCATCTTTAAAATAGATTGAAAGAATAACCTTTCCCATATCGTGCAAAAGTCCCGGAATAAATATTTTTCCTGCTATTTCAGGGTGGATTCTTGCAGCAATCTCCTTTGCAGCAGTTGCACAGCCGATAGAGTGAATCCAAAGAGCTTTCATATCAAGGCTTAAACCAGATTTTTTATCAGTAAGAGACGACAAAACGTTCATACCAAGCGTAATACCTATAATCTCATCAAATCCTATTACGACAATAGCTCTTTTTACGCTGTCAACCTCGCTTCTTTGTCCATAATAAACAGAGTTTGAGAGACGCAATAGTTTATTGGTCATTCCCTGATCATAGCTGATAATCTCTGCAAGCTCGTCAATTGTAGTGGTATCATCGGAAGCAACATCTAAAATTTTATTGACCACAATAGGCAGACTTGGAAGCTCTGTATCATTTCGCTGAATCAGCGCTATTATTCTTTTCTGAAGTTCCAGTTTAAATTACCTCATATTTATTATAAAAAACTTTTTCCATTTCAAGCGACTCTTTGGGGTGTGGATTTTTATTTTCGTCAGGATAGCCTATAGCAATCATGGATTCAACTTTAAAGTTCTCAGGAATGTTAAGAATTTCTCTTATATATAGCTCTGCTGACTTATTGTGATTATGCTCTCTTTTTCTAACCTGTATCCAGCAGCTTCCAAGCCCAAGTGAATGAGCCGCAAGTTGAATAAAAATAGTCGCAATTGAGGTATCTTCTACCCAGACATCTGTTTTGCTCTCATCACCACAAACCACAATCCCAAGAGGAGCATCTTTTAAGAAGGATGAACCATGTGGTTTTGCTTTAGATAGACTCTCAAGAAGTTCGGGACGGTCAACCACAATAAAACGCCAAGGATTAAAGCCTCTTGACGATGGTGATCTTAAGGCAGCCTCAATAATTCTGTCAATCTTTTCCTTTTCTATCGGCAAGGATTTAAACTTTCTTATGCTTCTCCGCTTTTCTATTAATGAAAAAAACATGCACTTTAGCCTTTATTGTTTAATCTTGTTAAAAATTTCACAGCCCTGAAATAAATTTCAGGGCTAACATAACAGAAGTCGGGCGTTAGCCGTGCAATTTATCGCTCGGCTAACGCAATTAGAATTGCTGATCAAAACTGCTATTTTTTATATTCTATCTAAACTAAAGGCTGATGAATGGCAAGTATCATTCCATAACCACCTTGAACATTTCTTGTGTTTGTTATCCCTTTGCTGTTAAGAAAAACTTGAGCTTCGTAAGATCGAGGACCTGTTCCACAGATAAGGTATAGCGGAGATTCTTTCAACTCATTTAAAACCGCAGTAAGCTCAACATATCTCTCTCTTAGCTCATCTTGAGGAATATTTATCCACTGCTTAGGATATTTTTCAACAAACGGTGCTGATTGAACATGGCTTCTAACATCAAGCACCTTTATCTTACCCTGTTGCAGCAACTCAACAAATTCAAAGGTATCAATTGCTTTAAGATTACCGTTCAATGTGTTATCCAAAGCATTTCCAGCATTATTTACAATATCCATAGCAGAGGCATAAGGCGGAGAGTAGCTGACCTCTAAATTACAAATTTCGCTAACATCAACCCCAAACTTCAAAAGAGGTGCAACTGCATCAACTCTTGCTTTTACAGCATCACCTTGAGGACCTGCTGCCTCTACCCCAAGAACAGTTCTCGTTTTTCTATCTGCTATAAGTTTCATAAACATAAAATCAGCATCTGGAATAAAATGTGCCCTGTCTGACTGAGCCACAACAGCATAGACAGGATCAAAACCAGCATCTTTAGCCTGATTAAAAGTCAATCCCGCCTTTGCAACTCCAATATCAAACACCTTTATACAAAATGTTCCAACACTTCCAGCAAACTGCTCATTGCCTCCATTTATGTTAGTTGCAATGATGCGTCCCTGACGATTTGCAAGAGAACCCAAAGGCATGACACAATCTAAACCACTTACAAGATTTGTAACTTCTGCACAATCTCCGCCAGCATAAATATTTGGGTCTGTGGTCTGCATGCGTTTATTTACGAGAATTCCCCTATTTCTGCCAATTGCAAGACCAGCACCTAAAGCAAGCTCAGAATTGGGACGGACACCAGCAGCAATAATAACCATATCGCATGGCAGGGTATTTTGAATTAATTGCACAGATTGGTCTGTTAAGATAGCTTTGCCTGTAGAATCAGATTGTTTAACATTTTGAATAGATTGATCAATAACTTCAACAGACTCTGCACCGTTTTCCATATCTCCATTTATTTTAATAACTTTTTGAGACAAGAGAAGCTTAACACCTTTATCTTCAAGTTGTTTCTCCACAATTCTTGCCATATCTTTGCTCAGTGCCTGCGGAAGAACCTGATCTGCCATCTCAACAATTGTGGTTTCAACCCCCCAAAGGTCTGTCAGTGCTTCTGCCATCTCAATTCCAATAGCACCCGCACCAATTACCACAGCCCTTTCAACTTCGCCATTTGAAATAGCAGTTTTGATTGCACTGGCATGGTGAAGGTTTGATACGACATGCACCTTTGGCAAATCAGAGCCTTGAAAAGGAGGACGCATTGGGGTTGCACCTGTTGCAATAATTAACTTGTCATAATCAAGCTCCCCTACCCTATCCTCATCTAAATAACGAACCACAACTTTTTTTTCTGATCTTTTTATTTCAAGAGCTTCAACTCTTGTAAGAACATTAAAACCCTTAATGTTTCTAAAAAAAGAGACATCTCGCTTAACATGGGCAATCGTAGAGTAAAGACCCTCTAACTCTTGAACATCGCCACCAACATAATAAGGAATGCCACATCCGCCATAAGAGATTAATGAATCTCTATCAATCATGGTTATATCAATATCAGGATTAATACGCCTTAACCGACACGCAACCTTTGGACCAAGTGCAACAGCACCTATAATCAATACTTTTTCTGACATATCTTCCTCATCTTAATATTTTTCAACTTTCTGTTTATTAAAAAAATAGTGAAAAATCAGGAGTCGTTTAGAGGCTTATAACTGCTGAATTACAAGATAGCTCAATAAGCTCGGTTGCAAGTGCAAGTCTAAAACCTTCAGCAAGATCTTCTTCTTTTATAAATCGTGCTTTAGCACACGGGGTACAGACAAGAATTGGAACTTCGTGAGCTTGAAGATGGGCAAGAAGATCATCTGCAACATCACCAGTAGCTGCTTTTATATGCTCCATAGCACCTTTGCGAGAAAGATATACTGCCTCATCAAGTAGAAATATTTTAACATTTTTACCCATCTTCTGGGCAACAGTTGCAAGATGAAAAGCTCTTGTGCTGCGATTTGGATTGTCTGTGCCACATGATAGAGCAATAAGAACATTGTTTGTAATTGCGTTTTCTGCCATTATTTTTTCTCCTTCTTAATTCTCTTTTAACTATTCATTTTTTATTCTTTACATGAAATATATAGATAGATAACCTCTATGACTCTCTACATTCTATTTTTTGACATACCACA
>JADFXA010000124.1 GCA_015233755.1 Desulfamplus sp.
AGACGGCGAAGTAGTTCGCGCATTCGGTGAGTCCTTTTTTATTATTATGATTTTATCTTCTGCAAAGCTCATTTTTATTCAATAAAATCAAGTGATAAATTTCAAGTTTTTGAGGAAATATATCGTTAATGCGGGAGGATTTTTCTAATACTCATTAAACATATCTAAATCAAGACCACCCATAACTTCAAGCAGAGAAAATATTGCAAATGATATATCTATCTTTGCAGCATAACTGTCGCTTCTTGCATTAATAAGGGCGGTTTCTCCTGCAAGAATATCCATCAAAGAGCGGTTGCCTAATGCACGTTCTTCTCTTGCAAGTTTCAAGAATGCTGCTGTAAGGTCTGCTTGCTGGGTTAAAGTCAATGTTGTCTGCTCTGCTGTTTTAAGCCTTTGCCAAGCACTTCGAGCCGTTTTTTCAATTAACTTAGCCTTGTCAATAACCAAATTTTTCTCTTTAACCATGGTCTCTCTTGCAGCCTTTATCTTATTATTCTCAATAAGGCCGAGATTTATCTTCTTTTTAAGAACAACGCTTGCTTTATACTCTTTTTTATTCCCAAAAGTTGCGTTGTAATTATCTGAAACATCTCCCTCAAGTGCAAATTCAATATCAGGGTATAGTGCTTTGTTTTTTTCACTTCTGATGTCAGTCTCAACAACTGACTCTTTGTTTTTAGCAAGCAAAAGATCGAGGTTGCTATCTAAAGAGACTTTAAGCACAATTTCAAGAGCATTAGGTATAGAGATCATCTTGTAGGTGTCAATTGGTCTCATCTTGGCAATATCTTCTGGCAATTTATCAAATATCTCTAAATATCCACTCTCTGCCAAGCTATACTCACCCTCGTTTCTTTGGCGTCTTGATATTGCACCTGCAAGTTGTGATTTTGATTGAAGAACATCTGTTGTGTAACCATAACCTTCTGCAACACGAATCTCCTCAAGACCCGTTTGGCGGCGAATATTCTCTTCTGATTGAATTGAGTATTGAAGCACAATATATGCTCTATGAAGTCTTTGGTATGCTGTTGCTGCATCAGCAATCAATCTTTGGCGAATTTTTTCAAGATTAAGCTCTTGCTCTTCGAGTTGACGTCTTGCCTTGTCAACTGCTGCATCAGTTTTACCAAAATCCCATAAAAGTTGGGTTAGCTTTAATTTGCTTTGGCTATACTGTTCAGGAAGTATCTCTCCATACTCATCTTCTCGTCCAGCTTCAATTGTTAGTTCAAGCTCTGGATAACGTGCCCCAAATCTTATTCTTATCTGTTCTTTAGCAGCTTTTACAGCCGCTTCAGCACTTTTAATTCGTTCATGGTTTGCAAGTACTGGTTTCAAAATATCGTGGAAATATTGATTTCCAGATTCATTATCTGGATTTTCAGATAATAATTTTAAATCTTGAAAATTGGGTTCTGTATTTTGCAACTGAGGTTTTGAATTTTGCAACTCCAATTCCAAATCTTCTGGCTCTGAATCATCTTCTTCATCTATATCTATTGGTGGTTTTGCTATTGCTAATAGTTTTGTTATTGCTGTTTTTGTCTCTCTCTTCTTTGACATTTTTTTTAAAGGCCGTGCAAAAAGCTCGTTTATTGGAAATGTTATTGAAGAGACAAAAATAAAAATAATAACAGTATTTATAATTCTGTATAACATAGCATTCCTAAATATTTTGAGGAGTTGGTGTCGTTTTTTGCAGCAAAGAGGGCTTTTTAGCCTCAATAGTGTTTACAGCATCCTCTAAATTATTCTCTTCAATAGGGTCTAAAGAGATATTTTCTGCTGTAAATCTCTTCCAGACAGCGTTCCAAAGTTTTCCTCTTAGAGCAAACTGATTTTTCCAGTTGGATACCCATACACGAATTACATACTCAGAAACCCAATTGTTAGCAAGAGCTTTTACTCCAAGAAAGGCATGTGCAGGTGGTTTTACCGAATTTGCATCTGGAACGCTGTCAATTATCTCTTTAAGCAGCTTTAAAATTTTATCAGGTTCATGTTTTGTAGATACTTGAATTGGAATATCAATTCTTATGCTATCTTTAGAGTAGTTGACAACCACAGCACTTGCAACAACTCCATTAGGGATTGCAACAACATGATTTGTTAATGTCTGAAGCCTTATAGTACGCCATGTCATATCAATAACATTTACATTGTCAATATCCTTGATTTTGATCCAATCTCCAATTGAGAAAGGACGTTCTAAGTTTATTATTATACCAGAAAAGATATTTGCAATATTTCCCTGTACCGCTAAACCTATAATCATTGTAAAGAGACCGCTTGTTGCAAGAAGGCTTGTAAGTTTTTGTCCTAATACAAATGCAACTATTCCAAAGAAGGCAAACATATATATAACTGCTGCTCCAGATTTTCTAATAACATTTGGTATTTTACGTTTTGTCCTTCTTTCAAGAGGATCCCATATAAAACGTTCAAATGCAATTATAAGAAGTGTTGCAGGTACAATCCACCAGAGCATGTCATAACCCTTAATCAAGTCTTCAATATAATGGATAGAGATATTGTGTTTAATTGCAGAGTTTACGGATAGATTGCCAATTGATAGGAGTAGTAACGGCCAAAAACATACTCTAATAAACCAAGAAGATGTAAGCCAAAACATACCTTTAAGCCTTTTGTCGATAAACCATGCAACAATGCTCCCTACAATACCAAAGATCCCTATATATATTAAATATTCGCTTGGAACGATTGTTCTAAAATCAATTCTATCTTCGCTAAACACAACTCCATAATCAACGCGA
Source organism: Desulfamplus sp. (assembly GCA_015233755.1). Lineage (GTDB taxonomy): Bacteria > Desulfobacterota > Desulfobacteria > Desulfobacterales > Desulfobacteraceae > Desulfamplus. The sequence goes on from JADFXA010000124.1 coordinate 2,781, forward strand.
GAAAAGTCTGGATCTGTTGCTCCATAACCGACATATATTGGGCTTCCAAATGAAGATGTTGTAAATATTCTTTGCGATAACCATGCATCATCAATTCTCCAACCAAAAGCTGGATTTAATGCTCTTCTTGCATTAAGCTGGCCTCTTAAGGTTACTTGTTTGTCGAACCCCATGCCAAGCATATCAACAACATATATAACATTGTTGCGATTTAAGTTTTTATGATGAAATGAAAACCCCATTAAATGTTTACCATAACTAAGCTTAGTATCAAGAAAATCGATGCTGAATTTCCCTTTTATACGATAGAGCCTAAAAGATATATCTTTCTGTTCACTGCTTTCAATTGGCTCATTTAACTTAATTTCTGCACTATCATTTTTAACATCCGCAACAGCATTTAAAAATTCAATATCTGCTGGGTTAAATTTGCCCCTATACCTAAACCATATTGAACAATCAACTACAGCACTATAATTTTTACGATTGATATCTGTAATTTCATGTACCTCAATACCCGTATAAATAACATTTGTTTTATACATAAAACGGTCATTAACATAAAGTACTCTGCCGCTTTTGATCTCTTCAAAATAGTTGACAGAGCTATTGCTTTTAATAGGTTGAAGCTGAGTTGGTGCAGCAATAATATTGTGGCCATTGTAAATTCCAACCTGAACAGGCTTTTGATGTTTACTCGATGTTGAAAACCATGTTTTGCCAGTAACTCCATCATTTGCACTTTCAGGTGTTATAAGAGAATTCAAATAATTTATTACCGCTGAACGACATTTTTCTACAGATGGCTTACCCTCTGTTTCATCTCTCATTATCGCTTTAAAAGCAATTTTTCCAGCATCGTAAGCGTATGCTGCTATCCAATCTGGTGTGGAACCAAATTTTTCCATATATTTATTTTTAAATTGTTGGGCCTGTTCCCCAGCAGTATCATAAAGAAGAGGGGATGCCATAACAATTCCGTCAGTGTATGCAGCAACTTTATCTTTATCTTTTACAAGCCCTGCAATTGCTTCTGTAAAGCCTGTTGTACCAACAACATCTATTCCAACTATCAGATTTTTAATAGAGACATCTCTTGCCTTAACAACAAAATTTGCAGCAGAAGAGGCATCTCCTGCGAAAAAAATAGTTCCAAGATCTTTTAAATCTTTAATTTGTGCAATTATACCATCAATTGACGATGACATATTATTAGGATTAAAACTATATGTGTAATGAATTTGAGTGCCAAATCTTGCATAAACAGATGTAAAAGCATCTGCCATATTTTTTCCATGAGGTGAATCAGAGTAGATGATAGTAACTATTTTATTGCCAAGAACATTTCGGGTATAGTTTGCAATAAATCCTGTTTCACTATTTGAATCCGTAACTGTAGCATATATATTGGGATATTTATTTAGCGTATCGGGAGAAGATTCTGTTGAAGATATATTAATAAACGGTATATTAGCTCTTTCATATATTTTACTAACAGATTCAATAGCTTCAGAGCCCATATATCCTACTATAGAGACCATTTTCTCTGTGTTTACCAACTCATTAGCAGAATTAGCTGCTCCTTCATTACTATCTTTAGTATCTGATTTTTTAATTTCAAGACGCAAATTATTTTCTGTTACCTCTTTGTTGTTATTTACCTCATCTACTAATACACTTACACCTCGCTCAATTGAAGTTCCAATACCAGCTTCTAATCCTTCAAATGGGGCAGATATGCCTATATAATAAATTTCATTGCTTCTAATAAACCAAGTCTTCTTAACTATTAATGAAGCAATGCTACCTAAGAAAATAATTAAAAGAATAATAAGTGTTAATCGATGGTGTTGTTTCACTGTAACTCCTTAGAAGATGATCTTATGGTCTAAAAGTCTCTATAGTTTTATTATGAGATGTAAATAACTCAAGCATTTAACGGTTATTTAAGAGGGTGCTTAACTCAAAATATGCTTTTATGTCAAGTGTTGTGATTTGTATGATTATTTGAGCCATTTATCTTGACTTAAAATCTTTCATTTGACTATAACATGTTTACAATATTCTCATTTGTTTTTAAATTTGAACTACTTCAAAAAACATTCTTATCAAGTAAAATCAAAGTCAAAGTTAAAGGGTCAATTCAAGTTTTGCAATAAACTCTATTTAAGGGGTAAATCGAGATAAGATGCTTGATAATATACTAAATTTTTTTAAAAAGAGTAAAAGAGCTTCTGCACGTTTACCGTTTGGTGTGATGTTTAAATATCATTACAATAACAGAGACTACATGGGGCTCTTAAAAGATATTAGTGTTAATGGATTTGGTTTTTTCTCATCACACTATCTTGAAGTAGGAGAGGAGATTACGATGGAAGTTGTAGTTGATTGTAAAGAGCCAGATGCTAAGTTAAAATGGGTTGTGTTAAAGGAAAAAGCAAAGATAAGGTGGGTTGCTCTTAACCATTCATCAAAACCTGTTGATTATGATATTGGATGCGAATTTATCGAACCAGACAATAAAACGCGTGAAAAACTTACTACAATTTTAAATCAGATGTTAAAGGCGTAGGTTATACAAATGCTCTATCTTTGAAAGTGAGGAGTGCGATTAACAACTCCTCTTAACTATTTACTCATGTTTCCAAAAAGTAACACCCATTGTTTCAGGTCCTGTGTTGATTCCAATTGATGGTCCAAAATATGTAACGTAAATTTTTTTGCATTTGAACGTAGAGTTAAATATTGATATAAGACTTGGAACATAAGTCTGCTCTTTGGCATGGGATATTGATATAGTAACAGGAGATTTCCCAATATCTTGAGTCAATGTATCCATAAGTGAAAGCAGAAGATTTTGCTGTTTCCCAAATAATTTTGTTTTAACAACTAACTTACCATCTTCAATACCCAAAACAGGTTTTATCCCCATTGCTGATGCAAAAAATGCTTTTGCCCCACTTATTCTGCTGCTCTTTTTTAGATATTTTAGAGTTGGAATTGCCATGTATGTAGAAACCTTACTCGCAACATCCTCTACTTTTATAAGTATCTCTTCAAAAGTCTCTCCATTTTTCAAAAGTTTTGCAGCTTCAATAACAATTAATCCTAACCCCATACCACACTGTTTAGTGTCAATCACTTCGATTTTACAGTTATGTTTATGTTTAAAATCATTATGAACACTTAAAACATTATCGTAAGTTTTGCTTAAATAGCTCGAACAGTGAATGAAGATAAGCTCGTCGTATTCTTGAGTAAGTTTGAGATATAACAAAGCAAATTCCTCATATGAAACAGCACTAGTTGACATTGTGTTGAAACTGTCAAAACGGTCATAAAAATCCTCTATTTTGATCTCAACTCTATCCTTCATTACTTTGCCATCAAGAATAACATTAACTGGTAATACTTTTATTTGCAGTTCATCTATGATTTGTTGAGGTAGATCTGATGTGCTATCAGTAACAATCAATCTTTTCATAAAAACTCCTTTTTATATTTTTGAAGATGATAGGGATAATTAATGAAGGTGATGAAATTTTAATATAAGATTTTATGAAGGTTTAATTTAATCTTTAGAATATATCAAGCATAAAGATGGGAATATGATTCCATCTTTTTCAAATTTTATATCCACTTAAATAAAAAGGATGCCGTTGTTTATTACTAATAAGTTATCAATGCGGCATATTCTTTTTGAATTTTTATAAATATCAAATCTAATAGAATTGCCTAAAAGAGCTTATAAATAGTTGCAAAAAAATGGTAATAGCG
>JADFXA010000125.1 GCA_015233755.1 Desulfamplus sp.
AAAATTATGGTCGCTTAACACAATCTCAATCTTCTTCTTTAGCTCCTGATTTAAACAATGTTCGGGCTTTGATTGTAGATGATAATGCTACAAATCGTGAGATTCTTATGAAGCGTCTTACCTCTTGGGGAATGCGTCCATCAGAAGTCGAAGATGGTTTTAAAGCACTCCAAGCTATCTATAAAGCTGTGCAAGATAATGATCCATTTAAAGTTGCAATTATTGATATGCAGATGCCAGAAATGGACGGCGAAGCTCTTGGACGTGCGATTAAATCTGATCCGCGAATTTCGGACACGCGTATGATTATGCTTACATCTATTGGGAATAAGAGTGATGCCAAACTTTTTACTAAAATAGGATTTGACGGTTATCTTACAAAACCTGTCAGATACAATGAGCTTATAGTTGAGATAGGTTTGGCATTAAAAGTGAGGCATCTTGAAATCTATCAAGAAAATAGAAGTAACAACATAGGCGGAAAAAAATTATCAGCAACTACCCACCAAGTCAGAATAGATGAAAAATCGCATAAAGTAACTCCATCAATCAATATGTTTGCCGACAGAAAGGCAAGAATCCTTCTTGCTGAAGATAACATTACAAATCAGCAGGTTGCACTTGGAATACTTAAAAAATTCGGACTCTCTGCTGATGCAGTTGCAAATGGTGAAGAGGCTGTAATTGCAGTTCAAACTATACCATACGATATTGTGCTTATGGATGTTCAGATGCCAATAATGGACGGGTTTGAGGCAACAAGAAGGATACGAGCTCTTGGGCATGAGAACGTTGGAGATAAGCGTAAAACGCAAAATCTTGGGTATGAGAATTTTGGAGAGAATAGAAGAATAGAAAATTTTGAGTATGAAAAAATTGGAGATGAGCAAAGCAGAAATAAAATTAAAAATATCCCTATAATTGCCATGACAGCACATGCTATGCAAGGCGATAGAGATAGATGTATTAAAGTTGGTATGAATGACTATTTAACCAAACCTGTCAATCCTCAAGCTCTTGCAGATGTATTAGATAGATGGCTGCCAAAGGAGTTAAATAAAGAAGAGAAAGTTGAGCAATTAGTATTAGCATCAGAGCAATTAACTATTAGTGATGTTAACCAAGAAAAAGAGGTTCAAAATAATTTAAACCTAATTTTTGATAAAGACGATATGATGCAGCGTCTTATGAATGACAAGGAGTTAGCCAAGATGTTGATTAATGTCTTTATTGACGATATTCCTGAACAGATAAGCCTACTCAAAGGTTATATAGATAGTTGTGAACTCAAAAAAATTGAGATTCAGGCACACTCTATCAAAGGTGCATGTGCAAACGTTAGTGGAGAAGCAATGAGAATAGCTGCACACGAGATAGAAAAATCAGCTAAAGCAGGAGAGCTTGATGGTGTAAAGGAGTTTATGGTAGATTTGGAAAAAGAGTTTGAAAGTTTAAAAAAAGAAATTAAGGAGTTTATAACAAATTTATGAATTTAAGAGAAAACCGCATCATGCGGTTGAAAGAGAATATAGAAGAGGCACTCAGCAACCTTTTAGCTGTGCCTGATGATCAAAAATCAAAAACTTTGTATGCTGTTGAAAAATGCAAGGGGTCTCTTGCATCTATCCCGCCCATTGAGACACCTGTATATATTCATATTATCGGTACTGATAAATCGTTCAAAACAAGCTATCTTCTTGATCTGTTTGACCACTCTCAACTAAGAGAGCTTTTTTCTGTAAAGCATCACAATACATCTGAAAATACAGCGGTCCCATGTCTTGTTGAACCATCTGACAAAGTAAAAGAGATAACAATTAGGCAGATTGCAATAAGTTCAGGAATAATTATGAAGGATAATCTGTCGTCTGAGATGTTTGTAAAACTTTATGATCTATCAGAAGGTGCAACTCCTGATGATTATTTAATTCAGGTGCTTATTCCAATAAATGAGACACCAATGAGGCTTCCAGTTATCGAATATCCCGGAATTAAAGAGGGGGCAGATGCCTCAGAAGAGCAGGCAAATCTACATAAAATATTTCAGCAAAACTTAATACAAAACCTTATAAAATTTCCTGGAATATTGGTTGCCTGTTTTCAGCATAAAGTTGCAATACCCACGGGACACCCAATGGATATAATTCTTAAAAAATATGGTGAAGTTCTAAAGACTGAGCATAAATTGCCGCTTGTTATCTCTTTGCAGGGTGCAAGTGCAATTACCGGCTATTGCGGCAACACCAATGTTGAAAAAGATATTGCCACTGATTTTAAAAGCTATAAATCTTTTGACACAACTATCCAGCTTATAAATCCATATAACCACGCATACCCTGTTGCTTTTGGGCAGCCTGGTATTTATGTTGATTCGTGGATAAAGAATTTAAGCCGCTACAAAGATGTTGATGAAATTCATCAAGAGATAACTCTTGACGGCGGTATTGGTTGGTCAAGGTCTCTGCTTGATGATATATGCCATAATTCACATATACAAGATGCTCTTGATAACATATTTCTCCTTCCCTGGGTATTGGAGAGTGAATCCTGCATTGAAAAGGCAGTTGAAGTCTTAAGAGAGATTGAGACATATGATGAAGTCTCAGAGATGAACGAAAAGATAAGAAAATCCATTATCAATGGAAGATACAAAGCTATCCGAACCTTCTTTAAAAATGAGCTTGCAACAGCACAAGATGGTGTTATTGAGAATCACAAGAGGTTTTGGGCAAATATTTTTTATCAATATCTCTTACAATTTTTTAATGATAGTGAGCGTTGCAATACTATTGCAAAAGTTTTGTGGGATAATCTTGAAAATAGGCTTGATCCTGAACATAAAGGCTTTCTTGGAACAAGAGAACAAGATTTACCTTACATTATTATGAATACCGCAGAGTTTTATGTCCCTAATGCCTTGATACGCGGGGATTTGGATGTTTTTGGAATAAAGCTGGAGAAGCAACAAAATGATTTTTAATTTTTTCAAACGTAATAAACAAAGTGATGATGCGTTTAATCTTGAACTTGAAGATGACAATAAGCTCTACTATCAAACCATTGCGGGCAGAACACCAAGAGATCCAAACAATCGTGAAGAGTATATTCTCTTTGTTGATTTTGGTTCTTACAGAACTTCAGCTTTATGCTGGCCTTGCTGCTATGGCAGAGAAAAAATAACCGATACTTGGAAATATGTTGTCCACTATAAAAGCGGCGAAGTTGAAGGGGGCGGCTTTCCATCAGCCTTTATAAACCCTCCTTCCGGCGATGAGCGGGATTTTGCATTTATTGATAATCTTGAAGACATTACTGTCTCCAACAGCCAGATCGTCAAAAGTGCAAAGTCGGTCTTTGCAAGTAAATTTGCTGCCTACAAAGGTGCTGTTCCACAGTTTAGGCTCTATATTAAAAAGGTTTTGGAAGAGAGTTTTAAATATATCACAGAACCAGTAGAGGGTCGTCCTTGGAATGGCCCTGCAATCCCTGTAATAACAGAGATACGAGTAACAGTTCCTGATCTTTTTATTGAAAATTTAAGAGCTGGATACCGTGAAAATATATATTCAGTATGCATGGAATTTTTAACCCATAAAAAGTGGAAGCAGCTTTTTCCAGCAAACTTAAGAAGTCTTAAAAAAACATTTATAAATATTTCAGCAGATGAGAGTGGTGCATGTGAACTCTATTTTTTAAACCTTATAAAACTTATGCCTTTTTGGGACTTATCATCTGAAAAAGATAGAGTTCCTGATTTAAAAGAGGTTGAATTTTTATTTTCTCAAAAACGAAAAGGTGTAAATAACAACAACGGAGTTCATGCTGCTGCTGGAAAGACAAATTTTGGTAAATCACATGAAACTGCAAGTGATAATAAAAAAGAGCTGAATTTTGTTGTATGCCATGTTGATATTGGCGGCTTGACTACAGATGCAAGTATTCTTTTAATGCAGACTTTTAAAGATGCTGATCTTGGAATTACAACTACACTTAAACGTAAAGAGTCATTTTCAGAGAAAAAAGCTGGTGAATATTTTGCAGATATTTTTAAAGAGAGTCGTCAAGAAGATGATGAAGAGAAATGGTGGGAAAGCGATAGGTTTATAGAAAAGGAGTTCGCAAAATTTCTTGAGCTTCTATTTGGGAAACAGTATGCACTACTAAATGAGTGGAGAAAGGAGAAAGCTCTTGATGGCATCTACTTTCTTGTATCAGGCAGACCCACAAAAGCGCCAAAAGTTCGAGATATAATATCAAGATATATTTTAAAGGAGTTCAACAAAGATACATTACTTTTGCTTCCTGAACATTGTCTGTTTATGGCAGATTACCACCACGTTGGAAAAAATGAGGAGGGTGAGAGATATGCTAAAAAAATTGATAATTTTGAGAAACTCATAACAATTCTTGGCAATGTCTATACTTTATATGATGGTTATGAAATAGATTTTGACGAGCATAAATACTACATATCTCTTGATATTGATACACGTGGCGTTCAAAGAATGGAGATACTGCCCGGCAGACAGTATAATATGGAGGATTTTGAAAACTATCAAAAGGCGGCTCAAAGAAATAATGTGCTTCATCTTGCCTTTACCCGTATGGCTTCTGGTGAGAATGGAACAAGATTTCTAACTGTGAAAAAGATAGCACGCCAAACGACATACCCAACTGTAAAAATTGCTGAAAAGAGCGAATTTGACGATCAGGCATGGATAACTCCATCTCTTATCATCACTAATCTAAATGACAATGATCAAGCTTTTGACCTTGCATGGGCTTCTCATGTTTAGAAATGTAGTGGATTATGTCTATATTGCAATTTGCAATATGCAACTTTTTATTACAATGAGATATATCAGATTAAAAATAGTCATAATAAATATATGTAAAGTGCCTAAATACCTTATAAAATGGCATTTTGACTTAAATAAAGACAAAGTGCATCAATATATAAAATGTCATTTTTATATATGAAAATCTGTAAAAAAAAATTGCAAAAGAACTTGTAGGTAAAAAAAAAACAGCGTATATAGACAAAAAAATAGATGAAGCCATCAGGAAAAAACAGACAATAATTTATTAAATTTGATTCAGTGAGGAGAAAAAAATGGCAGATTTTAACGCAATGACAGAAGCATTGGTTGCATGTGATGAAGCAAAAGTTATCCAGCTTGTAAATGCTGCACTATCAGAGAATGTTCCCGCTTTTGACATTCTTAATAAAGGTCTTATTGCTGGTATGGATATTGTTGGTGAGAAGATGGAGAGCGGGGATATGTTTATCCCTGAAGTTCTTATGGCGGCTCAAGCAATGGGAAATTGTGTAAAAATTCTTAAACCTCTATTAAAAGAGGGAGAATCCTCAAGCAGCGGAACTGTACTTATAGGCACAGTAAAAGGAGATCTCCACGATATTGGGAAAAACCTTGTTGCCATGATGATGGAGAGTGCCGGCATGACGGTTCATAACATCGGCGTTGATATTGCCCCTGAAGAGTTTGTAAAGCAGATAAAAGATAAGAATGCTCAAATCGTATGTCTCTCTGCTCTTTTAACTACAACTATGCCGATGATGAAAAAAACTGTTGATGCAATTAAAGAGAGCGGGCTTAGAGAAAAGGTTAAAATAATGGTAGGCGGTGCTCCTGTAACTCAAGTTTTTGCAGATGAGATAGGCGCTGACGGCTTTGCTCCTGACGCTGGTTCAGCTTCAAAACTTGCCAAATCTCTTTTGAACTAATTTAATCTATTTAAAGATTTATCTTATCTTTTAAGGAGTCTCCATTCAATGTTTGAGGTAATTGGCGAGAGAATAAATACATCAAGAAAAAATGTCCAAGCTGCTGTTGCTGAAAGAAATGCAGAATATATAATTGATGATGTCCAAAAACAGCAGGCAGCAGGAGCACATTATATTGATGTAAATGCTGGTGCGCGTATTGGTCATGAAGTTGAGGATATGAAGTGGCTTATAGATACTATCCAGCCTATTGCAGCTATTCCACTGTGTCTGGACAGCCCTGATCCAAAAGTTCTTGAGATGGCATTCCAGATGGTAAACAAAACCCCGATGATTAATTCCATCAGTCTTGAAAAAGAGAGATTTGATACAATGATACCTTTTCTTGATGGCAAAGATTGCAAAGTTATTGCACTTTGCATGGATGATGCAGGAATGCCCGCATCATCTGATGACATTGTTGGAAGGGCGGTCAGATTAGTTGAAGAACTCAATAAAATCGGAATTAAAACAGGTAATATTTATATTGACCCGCTTGTGCAGCCAATAAGTACAGACAGTAAAAAAGGTGTTATGGTGCTTGATGCTGTAAGGGCAATAAAGACTAAATTTCCTGAAGTTCATATCTCAGGCGGACTTTCCAATATCTCCTATGGTCTTCCTCAGAGAAAAATTATCAACAGAACTTTTGTTGCATTAATGATGGCTGCCGGCATGGATTCTGCTATTATTGATCCACTTGATCAAAAAATCATGGCAGCAATTAAAACTGCTGATATGCTTCTTGGGCATGATAACTTTTGCGGAAA
>JADFXA010000126.1 GCA_015233755.1 Desulfamplus sp.
GGTGTTACGGTCATTAGTATCTTGGCATTTTGCAGATTATCCAAAAGAGTACGCTACATTAAAACAGCTAACAGAGCAGCTAATAGAGTATAAAATACGCAAACTAAAAATATGAAAATTACAAGCCCAGAGACGATCCAATCAAGTGAAAAAGAGTTTATAGACTTTATAAATGCAGAACTTGATTGGGGCTCTATAGAGGAGATGATCCTTAAGAAACATAAACTCCAACTTCAAGACGAGGTAGTTTATAAGCAGGGTGATATTATAATTTATGATAACCAGGTTGCATATAAACTTGATTTTGATATAAAAGTCTCTCTCTCCCTTATATTCAATCGTCAAGGTGATTGTTTGAATATAAAAACTCCAGATGGTGAAGATTTAGAGGAACACTTTTAGGAAAAGAGCAATATTTGCAAAAGTGCAATCCAACTTCACATTAAACATAAAATTTGTAGGAATAGCATTTGCAAAAACAAGTGGTATAAAATATCTCGGAAATGATAAAGAACATTAATCAGGATAGCTGACTATGAATAAAATAATACTTGTTGATAAAGAGATGGAACCCGAATTTGTCAGATCTCAATTTGATGAAATCCTTGTAAGAGAGATAACATCATTAATAGAAATTGACTCTGATATTGCCATGCTAACCTATAATCTATCTACAATCTCTACTATTATTATTGCTGTGGAGCGTGAAAGAGAGATAAGGGCATCTATAGCTGCCAAAAATATGCCGCCTGTAAGATTCACTTTTAATACATTGGTTAATGAGCTTGTTGATATAGGGCTTTATAAAGATGATGCTATGCTGAAATCTGTTAAAGCGGTTATGGATCAAGGGTATTTGATCCAAGGCTATCAAGGTGAACTCAAAGCTGAAGCATCAGCTTATACTATTGTTGGATTTCTCGACAAAATGTTTCCTGGTATGCAAGGAATTCAGCTTATTGCTTTTGTTATTCAGATGATTGATGAAGTTATATCTGAAAGAAAAACGCTTGAACATGCAAAAGATAGCTTTGCAAGCACTCTAAAAAATAGTGGCGTTTCAGTTACAAGAGAAAAAGCAGAGAAAAAAGCTCAAGAGCTTGCTCTTGATAACTCTGAACGTCGCCAAATGAGAGATATTGCTTTAAGGTTAAAAGAGGCAAATATTAAACGTCTTGCCCAGCAGAGGTTTAAGCAAAAACTCGAATTAAATAGAGCTGCTGGTAAACCATCCTTTCACTTTGATGGTGGGAGTAAATTAGACAAAGTAAAAATAACCTCTGTTTTTGATAGCGGTCCTTCAGAAGAGGAGATTGAAGCTGAAAAAAGGGCTAAAGAAGAGGCTCAAAGAAAATTAATAGAAGAGACTAAACAAAGAGCAATAGAAGAGGCTCAAAGAAGGATAAAAGAGGAAGCTGAGACAAAAGCGAGGGAAGAAGCTGAGAAAAAAGCAAAAGAAGAGGCTGAAAGGATAGTAAAAGAGGAGATCGAAAGAAAGGCAAAAGAGGAAGCAGAGAAAAGAATAAGAGAAGAGCTTGAGAAAAAGGCAAAAGAAGAGGCAGAAAGGCAATATCAAGAAGCTCTATTAAAAGCTGCTGAGATTGAAGAGCGTGAGAGAAAATTAAGAGAGGCAGAGGCTGCTGCAAGAGAGATTGAGAGAAAAGCAGCAGAGCTTGCGGCTAAAGAGCAAGCATTAAGAGAAGCTGAAATGGCTGCTTTAAAACTTGAACAGCAGCAAGCAGAACTTCGGGCAAAAGAGGCTGAGATGGCTGCCCGTGAAGCAGAGATAAGATTAAAAGAGGAGCAGTTGAAAGCTGCTGCTGTTGTAGATGATGATATTGAGTCTCGTATTAACGAAATCTCTGGTTATACTGATGACATTGAATCCCGTATTGCTGCTTTTGAATCTGAATTGACTATCCCTTGTCCTCTTTGTAAAAACGGCTCTATCAAGAAAGAGAAAACTCAGACTGGTAAAGATTATTTTATCTGTTCTGATAAGAATTGCCGTTTTGTAAGCTGGTCTCAACCTTATAATTTCCCATGTCCTTTGTGTAAAAATCCTTTCCTTGTCGATGTTCAAACTCCAGCGGGTAAGGGTCTTAAATGTCCAAGGGCATCTTGCCTATTTTCACAAAATCATCTATCTGATCCAGCACTTGTTAATAGTGTTCCTGCTCAACCTCCATATCCACAACAGCAGCAACCACCAAATGATTATTATTCACCTCAACCAACTAACTATCCAACACCACCTATAAATAATATAACGCCTGCTCCACCACAATCTCAATATCCACAACAAGCTCCGCCTGCTGGTTATCCCCAACAATCTGTCTCTCAACCAGCGGGTTATCCACCCCAACAACAACCTCCAACAGCAGGATTTGGAGGGGTAGAACCACCTAAAAAGAAACGTCTTGTAAGACGTATTAAAAGATAAGATATTGCAGTTATATAATAACTTTAAGATAGATAAAGGTTGATAAGCTATAAGGAGAAATCAGTGCAATGGCAATTTGCCGATAAACGGCTTGAAAAAATATATGATAAAGTAGAACAAAAGACCCGTCTTTCAAAAGAGGACGGGATTCTTCTTTTTGAGACATTTGATCTTAACGGTGTTGGTATGCTTGCAAACAAAGTTAGAGAGAGACTGCATGGTAAAAAGGCATTCTACATATACAACCAACATATTAACTATACCAATATTTGCAAAAATCGTTGTCTTTTCTGTGCTTATGCTGTGGATAAGGGCGATGCGTCATCATATTCATGGGATATTAAAGAGATTGAAAAACGACTCATGGATAGGATTGATGAGCCTATAAATGAGCTTCATATTGTGGGCGGCTTAAATCCTGACCTTCCATTCTCATATTTTACAGATTTACTAAAAGCTGTGAAAAGAATACGACCCAACGCAAAAATAAAGGCTTTTACATCTGTTGAGATAGATTATCTATCTAATTTATCAGGACTTTCAGTTGATGAGACAATTGCCGCCTTAAAAGATGCAGGACTTGATATGATGCCCGGAGGCGGTGCAGAGGTTATGAGTGAAAGGGTTAGAAAAAAATTATTTCCAAAAAAGATGGGTAAAGAGAGGTGGCTTGAGATAATGGAGGCTGTTCATCGTGCAGGCATTCCATCTAATGCAACTATTTTGTATGGTCATATTGAGACCATTGAAGAGCGGGTAGATCATCTTATTTCGCTCAGAGAGCTTCAAGACAAAACTTCTATTTTTAATAAAACCGCTCTTTCCGATGAACCATTTGGGAGAAAAGGTGGTTTTTCAGCCTTTATCCCATTGGCGTTTCATTCAGCAAACACAAAACTTTCACACATCTCTTCAACAACTGCTGTTGATGATTTAAAGATGGTGGCAATATCTCGTCTTATGCTGGATAATTTTGTGCATATCAAGGCTTATTGGGTTATGATTGGTGAAAAACTTGCACAGGTTGCTTTAAATTATGGTGCAGATGATCTTGATGGAACTATTATTGAAGAGAGAATCACCCACACTGCTGGAGCAAAATCTGCAAAAGGTCTTACCCGCGAATTTATGGAAGATATGATAAGAAGTGCTGGTTTTACACCAATTGAGAGAGATTCGTTTTACGGAGAGATTAATGTTAAACAGTGATTCAACAAAGTTGGATAATATTAAGATGCAACTTAAAATTAATAAATCTGATGAGATTCAAGGTCATAGTGTTCTTAATCAAGAAGATAGAGTAGTTAATAAACTTCTTCAAAAAATTATAAATAAAGAGCGTATTTCAATTGAAGATGGACTTACACTTTACCATAACGCCCCAATTTTGACTTTAGCAAACCTTGCCAATCAAAGAAGATTTGAGATTCACCCAGAAAGAGTTATAACTTTTGTGGTTGATAGAAATATCAACTACACAAATATCTGTATGTCAGGATGTAAATTTTGTGCATTTTATAAAATGCCAAAATCAGAACCAACGATTGACAAAACTGAGATACAACAAAATCCTTGTAAAAAAGATGACGAAGAGAAGAGTGAACAAGGATATGTTATCTCAAAAGAGAGCCTCTACCAAAAAATTAAAGAGACAATCGAGCTTGGTGGAACTCAAATTTTGCTCCAAGGGGGAATGAATCCTGCCCTTGATCTTGATTACTATGTTGATCTTCTAAAATATATTAAACAAAACTTTGATATTCACATTCATGGATTCTCCCCTCCTGAAATATCGTGGCTTGCAAAAAGCTCTTCAATGAGCGTTAAAGCTGCTCTTGAAATTTTAAAAGAGGCTGGGCTTGGTTCAATACCTGGTGGCGGAGCAGAAATTCTGTGCGATGAGATAAGAGAAAAGGTCTCTCCAAATAAGTGCACATCAAAAGAGTGGCTTGAGGTTATGGAGATAGCACATGCAATGGGGTTAAAATCAAGTGCTACAATGATGTTTGGTCACATTGAATCCCCAATTCACATCTTTGAGCATCTTGATAAAATTCGTTCTCTTCAGGATAAAACCAAAGGGTTTACAGCATTTATTCCTTGGACATTTCAACCTGATAACACAAATCTTGGTAAATTAAATACTATTTGCAGCGATAATTCAGATAATAATACCAATAATTATACGGGCATAAATAATAAAATAAAAAAGGCAAGTTCGGCTCAATATTTAAGAGTGCTTGCGATAAGCCGTCTATTTCTTGATAACTTTGATAATATTCAGGCTTCATGGGTAACTCAAGGTGATAAGATTGCTCAAATAGCTCTATTTTATGGAGCAAATGATATGGGCAGCACAATGATTGAAGAAAATGTTGTGGCTTCCGCAGGTGTTGATTTTATGCTTCCTAAAGAAGAGCTATGTAGGCTTATTCAAGAGGCTGGGTTTGAGCCAAAGCAAAGAGATTGCTTTTATAATATTATTGGATAAGAGATATTATTTTTTAATTAAAGGAGAGACGCTTTGGACACAAATCTTAACCTTAACCGCCGTGATGCAATAAAAACAATAGTCTCATCAGCTTTAGTGTGTGCTGCAGGAATGAATGTTTTGAGCGGCTCTGCTTATGCAATGGGAAAGGCAGAAATCCCTCAAGGGATACAAAAAGTAGAGGGAGATGTTACTGTAAATAGTATTCCTGCAAAGGTAGGTGATATTCTATCTCCGGATGACGTTATTGTTACTGGCAAAAATAGCTCAGTTGTTTTTACATTTGGAGATTCATCTTGCCTAATGAGGGAAAATAGCAAATTGACTTTAGAAAGCTCTGATAAAACAGGAGAGAAAAATAAGTTTATTAATTTGTTGAGGCTTATAGATGGCAAAATGCTCTCAGTATTTGGAAAAGGAGATAAAACAGTTGAAACTCCAAGCGCATACATAGGAATAAGAGGAACTGGACTCTATGTTGAGGCTGATTACAAAAGAACATATGTCTGTGCCTGTTATGGCAAAATTATTCTGCGTCATGCTATCTATCCTTCAAAAGAGGAGACGCTTACAACAAAACACCATGAATCTGCCCGTTATATTAACAATATAGAGGGAAATATCGAACGTGCTCCTATGCTGCATCATAAACTGATGATGAACTTATAATGCTTGAGGAACTTGTTAGGCGTATTCCACCGTTTGCAAATAAATCAGGAAAAAAAGATGGGGTTAATAATTATTAACAGCAGGAGAGGTGTTTGAAGAGTATCAGATTTAATATTTGATTTATCTATCTACGCTTTGTAATTTCTTACAAAGCTAAAAATTATAGCCAATTATATTAATTTTCCAACTTCTTTTTAAGCCACCAACTTGTATCAGGGGCAGGCGTTCCTTTTGGAAGATTCGGATTTTCAAGAATGAAAAACTTTCGTTTCTCCAGATCGGCTTTTTTTAGGATACCATCATGATATTTCAAAAATAGATTTTTGAAAGACCCGTCATTTTCGGCAATATTCAATCCTTTGGTTATTCTTTCTGCTGTCTTGACATTTGTTTTATTGACGAAGAAGTAAACCGGATATGGATAGTAAAAAGCGTTATGAGGATCCACGACAATATTCGGGCAGCTTGCTCCAAATTGTTCAATCTCGTCCCATGCTTCATTTATTCCTCTGGGAAAAAAATCAAAACGTTTGGCTTCCAGCTTTTTGAATAATAATTCGTAGCCCGTTGATTTATCCACTTTGATACCGTTTGCCGTAAGAATATTTATATCTGCCCAGTGCATATCAAAACCAGCTGTAAATTGTGATTTTAATTCATCAATGCTCTGTATAGATGAAAATGCAGCAAGATTGTCTTTGTGTATTAGAAATACACGGTAACCGAGAATCCCTTTGAGAATAGGAATCCGAATTGGCAAAAAATTTTGTTCCCGCTCTTCGCTCGTAGGCAGAAAAGCAATATTCACGAGTTTGTCCTCTTCCAGAAATTTCAA
>JADFXA010000127.1 GCA_015233755.1 Desulfamplus sp.
AAGGCACTATTGATGCAGTATTATTTTTGCATAGTAAAATAAAAGATAAAGAGCAAGAGAATAACACATGTAAGAAAGGCGCTGTTTATACAATGATTGATGTTCTTAAAGGAATTTGAGCCTATTTTAAGATTTTTGGGATGGATATTTTGAACCTATTTTTAATGGAATTAAATGAGTACCTACCATAAAATACTACTTGGGTTGATTGCAGTAGCTTATTTAATAAGTCCTGTTGATATTATACCAGATTTTTTTATACCTTACATTGGCTGGCTTGATGATACGGCTATTGTTGGGGCAATCTTCTACTATATAAAACATGGGAGATTACCCGATTTTCTATATAAAAAGAGAAAAAGAGCTTCTGGTAGTAAATCTGGTAATTTTCAATACAAGGCAGACAAAAAATCAACAGAACAAAATAGTTTTGAAAGAGAGTCTAACCCCCAAAATAGCTCTGGCAGACAGCCTAACCAACAAAATAGTTCAACTAACAAAACATCAGAACAAGATAGGTTAAATAACAAAAAATCAGAACAAGAACAGTTAAAAAAAGAAGAGCCTCTAAGAGATGATCCAAAATCTCCCTATCAGGTACTTGGAATCTCCCCCAAAGCAAGCAAAGAGGAGATTCATGCGGCATACCGAAATGCTGTAAAGCAATATCACCCAGATAGAGTTGCCCATCTTGGCAAAGAACTTCAGGATTTTGCAAATAAGAAATTTATCGAAATTAAAGAGGCCTACAACATACTTATGAAACTTTCATAACTTGAGATTACGAACAATATCATCAATGTTCACATATCTCTGAAAATGCTCTTTTAATAGCTTATAATCTCTATTTTTACGCTCAACTCTATCTAATTTCTGGAATCTTAAATCATCTACATTACAACCTATTGTAATTCCAATATGCTCTAACCACTTTTTCCTAATTTCCCAAGAGTCAAAAAAACCGTGCATATATGTTCCGCAGATATTTCCATTCTGGGAGATAACTCCATCAGAATCAGACAATCTATCTCTATTTCTTTGATGAACTTCTAACATCGGTTCAACAGAGTCGTTACTTATGGTTGTCTGCCCCATATGAATTTCATACCCCTCACCATAAACGCCTTCCCATGAAAAGCGGCTTAAAGTTGTGGTCTTTGGTGCTTTCAGAATTGTCTGAACTGGGAGAAGATTTAAGCCATTTGTTGTTCCAGCCTCTCCTTCAAGACCATCAGGATCATCAACATATTCACCCAAAATCTGATAACCTCCGCAGATTCCTAAAATATGACCACCTAATTTAGCATAATCTTTAATTTTTATATCCCAACCTGTTTTTTCGAGCCATTCAATATCTGATCTTGTGTTTTTTGATCCCGGAATAATTAGAGCCTTAAACCTTGTAAGATCCATAGGTGTCTCAACAAATATTGTCTCAATCTCCTTTACATCTGCCAAAGGGTGAAAATCTGTGAAATTTGAAATATGCTTTAATTTGATCAACGCAATGGTCGGCTTTTGTCTGTCAATAGATGATTCAATAGAATATATTGAAGGGCATTGCTCAATCTCAACGGAATCTTCTGCATCTATCTTAATGTGGTTAAACCAGGGCAAAACACCAAATACCGTTTTGCCCGTTCTATCTTCTATCCAATTTACGCCATCTTTAAAAAGCTCAATATCACCTCTAAATCTATTTATGATAAAACCTTTTATCATATCACGATATTTTTGAGGCAGACATTCAAGAGTTCCCACAATCTGTCCAAAAACTCCACCTCTGTGAATATCAGCAACAAGAATTACATCAGCCCCTGCGTATTCAGCCATTCTAAAGTTGACAATATCTGAAGGCATAAGATTTACCTCTGCACAAGAGCCAGCACCTTCAAGGACAATCATATCAAATCTATCTTGAAGCCTATCAAAAGCATCGCAAGCAGCTTTAAAATAATAGTCTTTACGTGAATGGTAACTTAACGCTGTGCTATTTTCAAAAGCTACCCCATTTAGAACTACTTGAGAGCCTTTCTCTCCTGTGGGTTTTAAGAGTACAGGATTCATATCAACATGCGGTGCAATTCCTGCAGCTTCAGCTTGAACAATCTGTGCTCTCCCCATTTCAAGACCTTCTGGAGTGATGCCTGAGTTGTTGGACATATTCTGAGCTTTAAAAGGTGCAACCAATATTCCCATATCAGCAAAATATCGGCAGATTGCAGCAGCAACAACGCTCTTACCAACATCAGACCCTGTTCCAAATATTGCAAGTGGCTTCATTTTCTTCATAATATTATTTTTTTCATTTATTTGAGCTTTTAATTGTATTATCACTTCTCTATACCAACTCGTGCCATAACGCCTTGTTTATAGTAATGTTTTATCTCTTGCATCTCTGTAACCAAATCAGCCTTATCAATAACCCTCTGGGTTGCTCCACGACCTGTTATAACAAGTTCTATCTCATCTGGCTTTGCATCAATAAGATTGATAAGCTCATCTTCAGAAAAGAGTTTACACATCACTGCAACATTTGCTTCTTCTGCAATTACAAGGTCATACTCACCTTTTTTAATAATATCCATCAACCTCTCATATCCTCTTTTTCCAGCCTCAATGTCTTCTGGTGAAGGCAACCCTTTTACAAATCTTCCAAGACCATACTGCTCAACTGTAATCTCGTCTTTAAATTTTGATAAAGCCTTAATTTCAGAATAATCTCCTTGTTTTAGAAATTGGGCTATAAAGACCTTAAAACCTGCCCCCGCTGCCCTGAGTGCAAGCCCTAAAGATGCTGTGGTCTTTCCCTTTCCATTGCCTGTGTATATTTGAACATATCCCTTTTTCAAAAGTTTTCTCCTCACCATTGTGTGATGTTATCATTTTAATATATTTGCCTTATGTTTGTAATTATCTCTTCTTTTTTGTAAAGCCTTATTGTATTTAGTTTATTATAATATAATATTTGCATTATTACTATATTCCAAATATTTCGAGGTTATTTAATGCCATATATAACAACTGACTTACTAATTATGCTGTTTTTTGCGGGTCTGTTTTCAGGTCTTGTCGATTCAATTGCTGGTGGTGGCGGGCTTATCTCTGTTCCAGCTCTTTTGTTTGCTGGGCTTCCTCCGCAGCTTGCACTTGGAACAAATAAACTTCAAGGCACTTTTGGCAGCCTTTCAGCGTCATACAACTACGTAAGAAAAGGCCAGGCATCTCTTAAAGATTCAGGAGTTGGCATTTTATTCACATTTATTGGGGCTATGGTAGGTGCGTGGTCTGTCCAGCAGCTAAATCCAGAATTTATAAAACCTTTAATTCCTATATTGCTTGTTGTAGTCTTTGTCTACACTCTATTTTCAAAAAAACTTGGTTATGCAGATCAAAACCCTAAATTGTCGTGGAACATCTTTTGGCCTATATTTGGGATTATTCTTGGATTTTATGATGGCTTTTTTGGCCCTGGCACTGGATCATTCTGGGCTGTAGCAATAATTTACTTTTTAGGTTTTAACATAACAAAGGCTTCTGGATACACTAAAATAATGAATTTTGTCAGCAATATTGTAGCATTGGCTATGTTCATTATTGGCGGGAATGTTTATTATACTGTAGGATTTGTTATGGCTTCTGGGCAAACCATCGGAGCAATTATTGGCTCTGGTCTTGCAATCAAAAAAGGGGCAGCATTTATCCGCCCTGTCTTTTTAGTAGTTGTATTTCTTACAATTGTAAGGCTTGCATATCTTAACTATTTTGCTTGAAATGCTGTAGTTTCTATCATTAAAATTCGTTTAAAAATTCATTTGACCAGTCAAGTAAGTTTGTTTATTATTTTTTCTATTAAAATCATACCTTCTGCTGGGTAGAATAATAATACCAAAATTTATTTTGCCCTCCGATAAGACTACCTAAAAAGGATAAATAGCTTAAATGAGTAGTTTATATATATTTATTGCAAGGCTGATTCTTGGCTTAACATTTGGCGTATTGCTTACAAGAATCTTTAGACCTGAATGGTCTATTTTGCACGGCATTATAGTTGGTTTAATCCTTGTTGCTGCTGCATATTTAATGCAGATGATGAGAAACAGAAAAACAATGTAAGAAAACAAATTAAGACAATAATATACCCATATTTGCTTCATATTTTTTAAAATCAAAATTCTTGAATCGAAAAAACTCAAAGGAGTTCAAAGTCGTTGAAACAGATCATTCTTGGAACTGCTGGACACATTGACCACGGAAAAACAAGCCTTATCAGAGCTTTAACAGGCATAGAGACAGACAGGCTCAAGGAGGAGAAAGAGCGTGGCATAACAATAGAGCTTGGATTTGCCTCAATCACTCTATCTAATGGCAATGTGGTTGGAATTGTTGATGTTCCGGGGCATGAGAAGTTTGTAAAAAACATGGTTGCAGGGGCAAGCGGCATTGATCTTGTTGCTATGACAATTGCCGCAGATGAAGGCGTTATGCCTCAAACCCGCGAACACATTGAGATATGCTCACTAATGGGAATCAAATATGGTTTCATTGCCTTAACAAAAATTGATCTTGTTGATGAAGAGCTTATGGAACTTGCTTTAGAAGATATTAGGGGTTATGTAAAAGGTACATTTCTTGAAGATGCTCCGATTGTCCCTTTATCTTCAACTACAGGAGAAGGGCTTGATCTATTTAGAGCCACTCTTGATGAAATCTGCGATAAGATACCAGAACGACCATTTTCTCCAATATTTAGACTGCCTGTTGATAGAGTTTTCTCCATGAAAGGTTTTGGAACTGTTATTACAGGTACACTTGCATCAGGTAAAGTTGATGTTGGTGAAACAATTATGGTTTATCCTTCTCTTACTACATCAAAAGTGAGAGGGATTCAGGTTCATGGGCAAAGTGTTGAGACAGTATATGCAGGCACAAGAACCGCCATAAATTTTCAGGGATTAGATAAGGATTTGGTAAATAGAGGCGATATTTTATCAACTCCTGACACTTTAAAACCAAGCTACATGGTTGATGCATATCTTCACTACCTTCCAAGCAACTCTAAATCTGCCAAAGCCCGCACAAAAGTGCGTTTCCATTCAGGAACAAGCGAAATCATGGGCAATGTGATTCTTTTGGACAGACAAGAGCTAATGCCCGGAGATACAGCCCCTGTTCAAATACGCCTTGAGTCCCCAGTTTGCTGCATGAATGGTGACCGATTTGTAATAAGAAGTTACTCTCCTGTTAAAACAATTGGCGGAGGTCATATTATCAACCCAGTTCCTAAAAAACATAAGCTCTTTAACCAAGAGATAGTCGATGGGCTAAATGCGGTTGTTGAAGAGAACCATGAAAAGAGCATCTCATTTTTTATAAATCAGGGAGGCTTTTCAGGAGTTGATTTTGCTGATCTTCGCATTATGACAAGCATCGCAGACAAAAAACTTGATTCTATTCTTCAAAAAATGCTTGCTGCACGTCAAATTATCCAAACAGACAAAGATAGGCGAATATTTGTTCATGGAGATATTTTTGATAAGTTATCCAAAGAGATAGTTGTTAAGTTAGATGACTACCACAAAGAAAATCCTTTAAAAGATAGTATGTCAAAAGAGGAGTTAAAATCTAAATTTAGGGCTTTTAGAGATAAAGATTCAAAACTCTTTCCATTGGTTATGGCAAAAGTTGTAAAAGATGGCAGTGTTATACAAGAGGCAAACAGCATAAGATTATCTAACCATAAAGTTGCATTGCAATTTGATCTTAAAAAAGTAAAAGAGAAGATAGGTAAAATATATCAAGAGTCAGGACTTACTCCGCCTTTTTTCAGAGATATTTGCAGTGAGCTTGAGGTTGATCCAAAAATTGCAAGAGATGTTCTGCAGATGCTTATTGATGAGAAACAAATAATAAAAACAAAAGATGATCTATATTTTGACATAAAGGCAATTAATAATTTAGAGAGACAACTTATTGAATTTTTAACAAAATCAGGAGAGATTACAACTCCACAATTTAAAGATATGACATCAATATCAAGAAAGTATGTTATTCCTCTTATTGAATATTTTGACTCTGTAAATTTGACCATAAGAGTTGGAGATACGCGTCAATTAAGAAAGAAGCAAGTGCATTGAATAATGCACATTATTAGATATTAATGTAGCTTTCTAAACCTAACCACCCAAAAACTTAATTTATTAACCCCAAATTTAAAAAAAACACAGGAGAAAAATCAGTGGAACAGAACAAAAACAAAATTATTACAATCGGTTATCTTGCTTTGATGGTAGCTTTTATCATTATGCTAAATAGTGGTGGCAAGCACTCAGGAAAAACAGCTCATGGAGATGATCCAAATGCATACAAAGAGGCTGTTGAACCAGATGCCCAAACAGCCAAACTTGCATATCTTAATCAAGTGCTTGAGACAATAGC
>JADFXA010000128.1 GCA_015233755.1 Desulfamplus sp.
AACGATGAGCAGATACGGCAATATGTTTGCCGTCAACTATTATGCCTGTCTCATCACCTTTCACATCTTTATCAAAAACACCCATTACAGAGTCATATTTAAGAAGATGGGCAAGGGTGTTGTTGTTGGTCAAATCATTAATTGCAACAACCTCAACATCAGCAAATTTGCTATCTTTGCTGATTGCACGAAACATATTTCTTCCAATACGTCCAAAACCATTAATCCCAATTTTTATTGTCATTTTTAGTTTGCTCCTATTCTTGACTCTTTTGTTATGTTATTTCGTGTTAATTTATAACTATTTATTTGACAATTGATTATATAAAAACTTTTTTACCCAGCCTGAAAATCTTTCAGAATGGGTTCTGGTATTATTATAATGCAATTTCTTATCAAGGTTAGAGTTCTTATTACAAATAGGCAAGTGGAAAGAGTTTTGTTCATCAAGTTTTCTCATCTCCTCCATAATCTTATCTAAACTTTTTTCAACACCCGCATATTTTGGCTTTTTTGAGTAAAACTTATCGGCAAAACAGATAATCTCTTCTTCAATAGTTACAGGTACCATATCGCGATGTGGTAAGGGTAAAGAATTTACTATAATATTTTCAAGAGTGATACCAGCACCAGTATGACGTTCACTCACAAGTCCATGACGAGGAAATCCGATGCTATCGAGCAGTTCACGCCCCAAAAAACCATGACAAATATAAGGATATTTACCTATGCAATAAATTGATGGAGAGTTTGTCATAAAAATTCCAATATCATGGAGCATTGCTGCCTCTTCAATAAACTTAATATCTGGTTTTATATTTGATGTAAAATCCTGAGTTACATGAGCTATTCGTGAAGCAATGTCAATGCTTTTATCTCTTACTTTATCTGCATGATCCATAAAAATATCATACAGCTTTGTCCCTTTTTTGTAATATTGGTTGATGATATATTCTATGTCCATATTTTAAAAAGCTACCCAAATGTAATCAGCAATTATCATAAGATAATTTCCAAAGTTAGATTGCTGACAATCTAATGGTTGTTGACTCTTATATTTCTGATCATAAACCAGACCACTTTCCAGTAATCTCTTCAATATCTATTCTTATAACAGCAACTCCATTAACAACATTATCAGAAAAATCAAAAGAGTTGCCAGAGTATTGGTGCATGATAATATTTAGAGCCTCTTTTTTCTCTTCTATATCCTCAATAAAAACAGCTTTTCCAAAACCAATTACGCTTTTAAATTTCATTCCCCAATTACATGGATTTTCAGTCTTTTTGACTTCTATATCTGAATCAAACTCAAAACAGACATTTGGATTTATTTTGAGAATATCAATTTTTCTACCCTTTAACGCACTGTGAATGTAAATAGAACGTTCTTTAAATCCAAAACATAGAGGGACAATATAAGGTATATTGCCATCAGATAATCCAAGACGACACACTAAGCTACTATTAATTATAGCTTCAATTTCAGATTGTTCTTTTATCTCTTTTTCTTTTCTTCTCATTGCCATCTTATTCCCTATTGTATCTTTTTATCTCAATTTTTATATCTGTATAACTATAGTTCTTAACTTTTAGTTCCTATTTTTTACTTAAAATATGCTTTATTTACAGTTGACATCTCAATTTTATTCATTCATATAACTACCATACTGTCAATATTTCAGCGGCTATCAAATATTAAAATTAGCTGGTAATTAGAATATGTTACAGAACAAATAAAATTTATTACATCTTAATATAAGGAGCTTTTAAATGAAAGTTGTTTTTCCATCAAACAGTGAACTTGGGCTTATTGGTTCTGTTTATAATCACTTTGGATCAGCACCGTTTTTTGTATTGGTAGATACTGATAGTGGCGCTTACGAGGTGTTAGCAAATCTCGACAAAGACCATTCTCACGGTAATTGTCAGCCAATAAAAGCTATGGGGAATATAAATGCAGATGTAGTTGTGGTTGGCGGAATTGGCGACGGTGCATTGAAGAAACTTGTTGATTCAGGCATTAAGGTATTTCGCGCTATTGAAGGGACTGTTCAGACCAATCTTCAATTATTAAAAGATAATAAACTTGAGAAGTTTACACCAAAATTGACCTGTATGGCTCACCATCATGGCGGTGGTTGTGGCGGTCATCATCACCTATAAAATTAGTAATTCTGAATTATAAATATTTTGGATGAAAATTTGATAGCTTTTTTGCAAGTTGTTAAATCTTTAAACATGGTTTTAAATAGGGCTGTTAGTTAGTAATTTTAATAAATTATAATAAATGGAGGGGGTATGATGAAAAAAGTTAAAATAATGTTTTTTATACTCTTTAGCTTTGTAGTTGTTATGGCTGGGTGTAATGGGTCAGATGATGAGATTGGCTCTATAGAGATATGCAATTTTGATAATAGAGGATATTATATTGAAATAATCAGAGACTCTGACGACAGGGTTATGGAATCTTTTTATGTAGATAAGTTTTATCACCTTATAGATAATTGCGAATTAATATACCACATTGACTCAGGAGATTATTACATATCATTTCAAGATGAATATACTGGAGTAATAACTCATTCTGATACTTTCTATCTTAGAGAAGGTGTATCAGAGGAGTTTGCAATTAACGAAGATGGCTATATTGAGAGATATTGATCAAATTAAACTCAGCTTCAAATTAGTAATTGTTTGATCGTTTAAAAAGTATAATATTTCTAATGGCTATCATAAGTTCTTAATTGCTTTGAATATTAGTGTTTTAATCTAACCAAGATACAACACTTTTTAATAGATCAAGTATATCAATATCATGTTTTAGGGGGCTTGATCTTGAATCAGAACTCGAATAATAAGAGATATGGTTTGTATCTAAATATCCTCTTTTCTCTCGTTCTATTCTCTCTTGTTCCCGCTCTTTTCTCTCGTTTTTTTCTCTCTCCCTCTGTTCATGTAGAAGTTGGCCACCTGCTTTTTTCCACTCAAATAGATGACGCAATTCTCCTGCATTGAGCCAGATACCATGCTCTTTACACCTATCTATAACAACACCACTTTTCGTCCCAAAACTTACTCTATTCATAAAATTAGAGCAAACGGGACATTTGATATAAACGACCTTATTATTTCTTGGTGTCATTGCAATATTTATATTATCCAATTTCTTTAAATTGATTGTGTAGACATTTTTAACTGATGCATCAATAATAGCTTCAAGTTCTCCGGGATCAAAGAAAAGTCCAAAACACTCCTCGCAGCGTTCAATCAAAAATTTTCCATCTATTTTAAGATCAATTGTTTTAAGGCTTATATTGCAATTAGGGCATATACGTTCAGTTTGAGGCTCTTCAGTTGTAAAATCGTGGATACCTCTAAGGTCTGTATCGTTTTTGCTTCCGCAATATTCACACTTTATTGAATTTGATGGCAGAGGAGCCGCACAGTTAATACATTTTGCCATAAAAACCTCTTTGCTAAACCCTGAAGAACCTGTTTAAAAATCAAATAGTTAGACTATTGCTGACACTATAATCTCATCAAGACTTCGTTTAGGGACATGGTGAATTTTATTACTATCTCTCCAATAACGGATATTGCCATCAACTGGAACAGGCTCTAAGACAACCTCTTCAATTGGTTTGCCAATGGCGAGGACCAAAAGAACATCATGGTTTGGATCAATATTTAAACACGATCTTATATTTCTTTGGTGAATAGAAGCAATCATACATCCACCAAGGCCAAGCTCTCTTGCTCCAAGCATAATTGACTGTGCTGCAATTCCATGATCACACCTAAAGTTATCAGTGATATTTTTATCTCCCATTATAATAATATATGCTGATGGTTTCTCTCCCTCTTCTGGACCATCCCAATCTTTAAGATAAGCAGCCCACCCAAGGCATGAGAATATTCGTTCGTTAGTAGAAGGTGCAACTGAAATAATATATTTAAGAGGCTGGAGATTTGCTGCTGAAGCTGAACAGCGTGCAAGGTCAACTAAATACTTTAATGTTTCCAGCTCAACCTTCACAGATTGATCGAACCGTCTAAAACTTCTGTTTTGCTTTATCAAATCAGACAATGACATAGCTTCTACCTCCTAAACTATCTATTTTTATTTTTAAAGAGAATTTGCTTTACACTCTACAGGTTGAAATTTTGGCATATTGATCTCTATCCATGTAAGTATCTTATCAAACTCGCGAACAATATCTTGAAAAGCCTTTCCTCTGTGGCTTATAAGGCTTTTCTCCTCAAGCGAGAGTTCAGCAAAGGTCTTTCCAAACTCGGGATATAAAAATACAGGGTCATATCCAAAACCGTTTTCTCCTTTTGGTGTATCTATAATAATACCTTCGCATCTACCCTCATACGTTAATGCCGCACCAGTTGGCACCGCAATTGATATAACACACTCAAAAGCTGCTTTTCTATTGTTTTTCTTATCAACATTCTTTTCTGAATCATTTTTATTTAGGTGTTTTTTTGGACAATCAGACTCTAATTCAATCTCTTTTAACTCATCTATAAGTTTTGCCACATTCATCTCATCTGTGGCATTTTCTCCAGCATAGCGTGCAGATCTTACACCCGGTTTACCGTTTAATGCTTCAACAACAAGACCTGAATCATCAGCAATTGCGGGATAGCCAAGAATTTTTGCTGCAAATGAGGCTTTTTTATAGGCATTTTCATCAAATGTTTCACCATCTTCTTCAACTTCAGGAATAGGTCCAAAATCGTCAAGATTTTTTATCTCAACTGGAAAGTTTTTTAGCATCTCCATTATCTCTTTTGTCTTTCCCCTATTTCTCGTTGCAAGAACTAAGATATTTTTCATTAATATTCTCCAAATATTATCGAAAGCAATATTATCAACTATTTCATTAAATCTTTAGCTTGACCATCTTTATACTTAATGTAATATCAAAAATAGAGAGCAAAACAAATATATTTCTTGAAAAATAACCCTTAAGCAATTAACCTTTATTAAAATTATAAACTTAAAACCTTTAAGCAATTTATTTAAATTGTCAATTTAAGTTATTTAAGGATATGACTATGGGATACTTTCTTGAGGAGATATTTTCATCTATTCCACTTTTTATAAACTTATCAAGGTCAAGCAAACATTACTTGTATGACTTAACAGGTTATGATTTACCTTGGTTTGGTAAAGATGAACTTATTATAGAACAAGATGCTGAAAGCACATCTTTTTTTATTTTAATCAAGGGAAGTGCTAAAGTATTTCGTAATGAATCACCTGATAAAACCATTTCAATTCTCTATCCAGGTGATATTTTTGGGGAGATGAGCTATCTTACAGGAAATAAACGTTCAGCTAATGTTATTTCATGTGAACATCAAGTATTAGCAATGAGCATAAGCAAGGAGCTTATGCAAAATATGCCCTCAGAAATAAGAGATCTTATTAATGAAAAACTACTTGAATTGATGGTTCAAAGAGTAAAATCAGCAAAATCAAGCAAATTAGTTGAAACATAGCTTTAAAATTAAAATTTATAAATATGTATATTAGTGACTTTTTAGAGTAAAAAATTCTTAAAAAGTTTAATAAATCAATATTAAAAAATAGTTAAATTTTATTTTTAACAAAACAAGGAGTTAAAAACAATGAAACAGCTTAAATCAAACAAAATCCTTTTTGTACTTAGTGTATTCATCTGCCTATTTATTATCTCATGTGCCACCACTACAAATCAGGGTGCAAAAACTCAACAAGGTGCACTTGTAGGAGCAGGTGTAGGTGCAATACTTGGTCAGGTTATTGGCGGAAATACTGAAGGTACACTTATAGGTGCTGGCATAGGTGCCGCATTAGGCGGTCTTGCTGGTAATCAGATAGGGGCATACATGGATAAGCAAGAACAGGCTCTAAGAAACGTAGTTGTTGAATCTGACCAGACTACTATTGTGAGAACAGAAAACGTACTTACAGCAACTTTTCAATCAAGTATGTTCTTTGATACTGGTTCTGATATGCTAAAAGCGGGTGCATATCCAGAGATGGACAGAGTAGCAGGAGTTTTAAGAGATTATCCTCAGACAAGAATTAGGGTTGAGGGTCATACAGATTCAAAAGGTTCTGAGGTCTCAAATCAAGTTTTATCTGAAAGAAGAGCAAGGTCTGTAGCAAATGCTCTTACTCAGAGAGGAGTTGAGCCTTCCAGAATTGAAGTTATAGGGTATGGAGAATCCCAGCCAATATCTTCTGATGATGCTATGAATCGTAGAGTTAATATTGTTATTATTCCAATTGAAGCATCATAATAAGTTTTTTACAAAAAAATGTCACAAAAGCTACTAAAAAATTAAAAAACTCTCTGGTTTGTAGGAGAGTTTTTTAATTTTTAGTTTAATAAATAATTATATTA
>JADFXA010000129.1 GCA_015233755.1 Desulfamplus sp.
TGCTCATATTCTTGACTCTTCTGACCATCTTCTTGATTATTCTGACCATCTTCTTGATTTGTTTCTTCATCTATATGATTTTGAATTGTGATTGAATAACCTTTATCTGATAAAAGCTGGGTGGTAATCTCTGTTCTTGCATCAACTACAATCGGGTTTATAAGAAAACCATCTTTAACACCATCAAGCAGAGAGTATCTAAAAGTCGGCTCGCTGTTTTCGCATCCAAAAGTTTTATATGAATCAAGCAGAAGTCTTCTCTCAAGCTCTCTCGGGTCGTTTTCTCCAAGCTGGGCTGTATCTATCTTTTTTAGATAATCTTTAGGAGTTGCAGTTAATCCTAATTTATAACCAATAAAATATTCAAACACTGCACGGCTGTTTCCTCCAATGCTTCTGTGGGCTTCATCAGAAATCACAAAATCAAAATCATCAGGACTAAAGAGCCGTTTATATCTATTTTTATTAAGAAATGTCTGGATTGTTGAGACAACAATTTCAGCTTTCTGCCAATCATCACGGTTATTTTTATAGATTACAGTTTTATAGTCGTTTTTAAGAAGTTCATTAAATGATTTATAAGCCTGCTCTTCAAGTTCAATGCGGTCAACTAAAAATAGAACTTTTCTTGCATTTACAGTTCTTAAAAAGAGTTTAATAACTGCTGCTGAGACAAGAGTTTTTCCTGTTCCTGTTGCCATTTCAAAAAGAAATCTTTCACTGCCGATGTTCACAGCCTTTTGAATAGATTTGACAGCATCAAGCTGATATTTTCTTAAAAAGCGGAGTTTGTTGATCTCTATAAAGTTTTTGCGGTTTTGATCATTCATAGGTGATGGATCAAGTTCATAGTTAGAAAAAGCTGGATCAAGTTTGTAGTCAGGTTTTTGGGTTAAAGTGATGTAATCATAAGCAGCAGGCTCATTAAAAAGAGTTTTGGGGTTTGGTTTAAAATCAGAGTACCTGCCTGCTGTTTCAGGAGAGGGAAATCTGGTTATAATATTTGGGTTTCCCCGCTCTAAATCCCAAAAATAGTGGATATTGCCATTTGATAAAATGACAAATCGGCAGTTTTGGGATACTGCATACCGCCTTGCCTGCTCTTTTCCAAAAAGAGGATTTTTATCTTCTGCTTTTGCTTCAAGCACGATAAAAGGAAAGCCGTCTTGATCAAGCAGGAGAAAATCAATAAAGCCGTTGGTGGTCTTTTCAAAGTCCTCACCAAGCTCATTGAGTGCATTTGTAGTTATTTTGACGTTGTTCTCTAAAAGAATATTGGCTCTAATCTTTGTTTTACGATTGTCTGTTTTGCCATTATCTACATCAAAAAAACTCCAGCCAGACTCTTCAAGGAGTCTGTTTATTTTGATTCGTGCTTTTGCTTCTTTTTCTGCCATAGTATTTTATAAGGTCATTCTATAAATGTGGGCATCATAAATAATCATCAATAAAAAATAGTATCTTAGCAAATCTGTTCTCTATTAGTTAGCCCATTTGTTGGATCGCCTTCTGCAATCATCTTTTGTAATATATTACGAGACTCATCTATTGGAATGATACCGCTTATCTCTGCTTCCATCACTGTAATGCCATCTTTTTTTGTAATTGTTATAGATGCTTTGGCTCTACCTTTTTTATTTATCTCTGTGATTACCCAACTGCAAGTAATAGTTTCACCAACATAAACAGGTGCTTTAAATTTAAAGCTCATACCAGAGGCCAACCAGGCAATCTGCCCACCAATTTCAGTAATCATGCTTGCAGTTAGAAGTCCATGACAAATCGGTGCTGAAAAATTCTTAGCTTTAGCAAAACGGGCATCAAAATGGACTGGATTGTAGTCTCCTGAGATTTTGGCAAACATAGTAATATCATCGTCTGTGAATGTCCGTGAAATTGTGAACGTGTCTCCTACTTTCAGCCCTTCAGCCGCCTGTTCTCTGAAGCTTGCCATTTCTCACATTCCTCTTATTTGTAGGCTTTTTTTCATATAAAGTTATGGTTGTGGCGTTAGTTTTTTGTACTCGCCAACCATTTGTTTAGTGACGTTTTCAAACCGTTCATAATATCCCAACAACTGCCCGTCCTCGTTACGAACACCTACGATCGTAATTTTCTCCTGATCTTTATTTTCTTTGAGAAAAATCGAAGTTTCTCCTGCCAAGAGTTGGTCATGAATACGTTTGATATACTCTATGGATTCCTGATTGTGGCAATCGAATAACGACTTACCTATTAAGTCTGAATAACCGCGTTTTTCATAATAGCGTATCTTTGCCTGTTTATTAATATACTTTATAATGTGATTGTTATCGACAAACACGATTGGGCTGTCGATGCTGTCGAGTATAGCCTCATATGTATTCAAATCCATATTTACTCTCGCTTAACCATATTATTCTCAAGCTATCCATAACAATATATCACGGATAGCTTAGAAATATTAAATTCTACCACCAGTCAGGCAATTGTTGATTCGGCTGTTCACCAAGTTTCTCTTTCAGTTTCCCAAGACCGGGTGGCCATAGTTTATATGTGTTCCTCTTTTAAGGTTCTGCCATTTGGCATAAATCATTAAAAGCTGTATAGTTCAGTAACGCTCTTTGGCAAGTGCCCATTTAACAACATAAATGAGCGGCAAGGCATGGACGGACGACCAAGTTTTTCTTGCTTGGCGGCAAAAGTATCCAATACTTCAGCACGGAATTCATGCCCCAGAGATAAAAGCCTATCTTGATCTATTCCAGTATCAACTCCAATCTCATGAAACATTGCAACCATATCTTCTGTGGAAATCAGGCCATGGTTAAAGTGATCACTGTAATAATCACCTTCACGTCCTTTAATCGGAACTCCATCAACCGTATTAGCAGGTTGACCTCCGATACCTGACATACATGATTCAAAACGAATGATGCCAGCTTTAAGAGCTGCGGCGGCATTTCTTAGTGCTGATGCCATATTTTTGGTGTGGAAGTGTGCAATGTAGAGCTTCGGGTCTGAATAGTCACGACCATCTGGTCCTGTGCCCATCTCTTTGGGATCAAGCACACGGCTGAAGAACTCATAAGCCTTGTGATAATCAGTAACAGAGCCGTCATGATCAGCAAGTTCTATATCATCTGCTCCGCAATCAAGGTATCGTTTCACAAAAGCAATAGCAAAGTCTAACTTTTCAGCCATGCTGTATTGCTTGTTAAATGCTTCAAAAGGACTTCCCCAAATAGTGCTTACAGTACCATTTACTACCATCCCTCTGCTGTGAGCGGCTTTTATAACCTGTTCAGTCATTGCAAAATATTGATCATGCGTTTTGCCCGAATTGGCTTTCTGATGTTGAGGGCATGTCGATGTCATTTGGAGTATTCGGTCTGGACCTAATCCTTGATCAAAGTCTTTAAAGGCTCGTTCTGCGCCTGTCTCATGAATCGCAACTGCTGTCAGTTCAACATCGCCGCCGTTGCGTTTCATCATTTCGCCTATGGTTTTACCGTTCGGCATCTTAGTTTCACTGTTGAGCAGTCTCTTTAGTACTTCTGTGGCATCAGGAAAAAAAGGAACGAATTTTGGGTGTCCGTAGTTTGTTGCTTCTAAACGTTTAAATCCTGCTATAATTAAACCTTCTAAATATTTAACTTTAGTATCGGTATCTACGATGGTTTCCAGAGATTGTAAGCCATCTCTAATGCTTATATCGCTGAGTTCTACTTTCTTCCCAGCAAAATCTTTTTTTGATATATAAAGTTCTGACATTTTCTTTCTCCTCCTTTAAAATCTAAAATTACCAAATGCGGGTTCTCCAATCTCTTTTAATAAACTCACTTCAAAAGCCATTCCAAGCCATTCGCGTATTTCGGAAAATTTTAGAATTCCATCATTTAAGAGCCTTGAAGCACAAAAGAATGGATGAGCCTCACCATCATATTTTGCAATCATTTTCTCTTGAAAAGCATCTTTTTCCTCTTGAGTCATGGGTTTACCGCTGCTTTTACGTTTTGCCTCTTCAATTGATAGAAGCACTCCGCCAGCGCTTTTACCACTCATAACAGAGGTTCTTGCTCTCATTGTTATAAATAGAAAATGAGGACGATATGCTCTTCCGCACATTCCGTAGTTTGCAGCTCCATTATCAGGACCTATTACAAGCTGAATTTTGGGTACTTGGGCACAGGATACCGCCCTGACCAAATCTGCTCCATACTTGCCGATACCCGCATGTTCAGAATCAGACCCTACCATAAAACCTGGGGCATTCTGGATAAATAGAAGAGGAATCTTCTCTTGAGAACATCTTACAATCCATTCAGTCGCCTTTCTTGCAGCTTCATGAAAAATAATCCCAACGCGATTAGAGCAAAGCACCCCTACAGGAAAACCTTTTATTCTTATTTTGCCGGTAATTATGTTATCTCCCCGTCCCTGTGCGTAGTCTTTTTTATACTCTTGAAACACACTGCCGTCAGCAATGCATTCAAGAATCTGGCGGGCATCTATAGCCTGATGGGGAAATATCGGCATGTAATCATAAATACTGTCTGGCAAGATAGCAGGTTCTTCCTCTTGGTAACGGTGAAGGTTAATAGTCTGTGGTTTTTCAAGTGATAAAATATCGCGAACTTTAGCCACTGCCTCAGCCTGATCATAACAAAGATGATCAGCTCCACCTGATATTTGGGTATGAACAGCGGCACCACCTAAATCTTCGGCAGAAATTGTCTCACCTGTTGCCATTTTAACTAAAGGAGGTCCTGCAAGAAAAGAAAAAGATTGCTGGTCAATCATGATGGATTGGCACGCCATAAAGACAATATAAGCACCTCCAGCAGTATTGCCGCCTGTACTCATTGTAATTTGTTTTAACCCTTTTGCAGACATTCTTGCCATATTATAAAAAATTGTTCCAAAATGTTGATCGTCTGGAAAGACATCGGCCTGCATGGGTAAAAAAACACCACCAGAATCACCAATATAAACAGAATTTATGCCGCATTGATCAGCAATAGCCTGTGCACGCATATGTTTTTTTAGAGTTATTGGAAAATATGTGCCAGCTTTGACTCTTGAGTCATGCCCAACAATCATGGTCCAGTTTCCGTGTATTTTGCCAAGACCAGTTACAATACCAGCACACGGAACGTCATCAACCCCAGGATAACCCATGCCAAACCCTGCAAGCGTAGATAGTTCAAAAAAAGTTGTATCAGGGTCTATCATATCTTGAATAAGCTCTCTTATAGGACGCTTATTTTTTGAAGCCAAAGCATCAACTGCTTTTTGTCCGCCTGGCCAAATTGCTTCATATTTACGCTCTTCAAGCAAAGCCTCTTCATTTTCCCAAAACGCTCTGTTTTCGGTCATATTTTTATATCCTTAAATTTGAATTTTTAAATAAATCAAAAGGTTTGAATAGTGTTAAGCATAGAGATTTGACATTTTTTAGAAAGCTGTCAAATCTTAGATATGAGTTATATCAACAGAATAAAAATCTTATAACGCCTACCTGCCTTTATATACAGGTTTGCGTTTCTCTCTAAATGCAGTCAATCCTTCAATTCTGTCTTCTGTAGGAATCGTTACTCGATAGGCATTTGACTCTATTGCAAGACCAGTTGCTAAATCTGTCTCAATACCTTGATTTATTGCATATTTTGCCATTTCAACTGCAATTGGTCCGGTTTCTGATATCATATCTGCCATTACCATACACTCATCTATAAGTTTATCTGGCTCACAAACTTTATTGACAAGCCCAATTGATAAGGCTTCAGAAGCATCAACTCTACGTCCTGTAAAGATAAGTTCTTTTGCCTTTGCAACTCCTATAATTCTTGGAAGTCTTTGAGTACCGCCTCCACCTGGGATAATTGCAAGACGGGTTTCGGTAAGCCCCATTACAGCGCTCGTTGAGGCGATCCTGATATCTGAAGCAAGGGCAAGCTCTGTCCCTCCTCCAAGTGCAATTCCATTAATTGCTGAAATGACTGGTTTGTTCAGATTTTGAACTGATGTAAGAAGATTTCTAATTGTAAGAATAAATTTTTTAACCTCATCTTGAGATAATGTTGCTCTCTCTTTTAAATCTGCACCAGAACAAAAGGCTTTATCGCCCGCACCTGTGATAATAACGCTTCTAACTTCTGGACGATATTGAAGAGTATCTACAGCATCTCGTAAAGCATAGAGCATTTCAAAATTGAGAGAGTTCATAGATTTTGGACGATTAAGAATAAGTATTACGCTGCTTCCTTTTTCTTCCTGTATAAGGACAGATTCACTTTGCATATTTGGGCTATTATCAATAGACATTTATCTTTACTCCATTTAAATATTTTAATCTCTTATTGTAAGCTCATAATAATTTTTTAAACTCTTCAA
>JADFXA010000012.1:0-6280 GCA_015233755.1 Desulfamplus sp.
AGGTGCAAGGTTAGAATATCAAAAAGGCCCTGATGGCGTAAGTTATGCTGTTGCTGGAGAAGTTTCGATTGACACATCCCAAATTCCTGGAGACCCTCAAGCAACTGTTGCTAAAATGCGTCAAGTGCAAAGAGCTGCTTTAGCACCAGCATCTCCTTCAAATCAAGATATAAAAGTTGCCTCAAATGCTGGTGCCCTTGCATCAAAAGCAATGTCAGAGATGATAGTTCTACAATCTAAAGAGCGTATTGAAGCAAATGAGAATAAGGCTTTTGGTGCGTTATCTGCTCGTCAAGCTGCTGACAGCTACTCAAAGGTAAGCTCAATGGCAATTGAACCTCAGACAAGTCAATTTAAGATTGCTGTTTAAATGCCCTCTCTTAACCCTACAGCAATAATAATCTTTTATAAAAATCACAAAACATTATAAGGAGCTTATTAAAATATGAAAAAATATGTAGGAGCGGTAGATCAAGGCACTACAAGCACAAGATTTATTATCTTTAACCATGATGGAAATATTGTTGGAGTTGATCAAAAAGAGCATCGTCAAATATTTGAAAAGCCAGGTTGGGTGGAACATGATCCAATGGAGGTTTGGGGCAACACAGCAGCAGTTATTCAAGGAGCTTTGGCAAAATCAGGAATTTCAGGAGATGAACTTGCTGCTATTGGCGTTACAAACCAAAGAGAGACCGTCCTTGTTTGGGATAAAAATACAGGCAGACCTTTTCACAATGCCATTGTTTGGCAATGCACAAGAACTGACTCAATATGTCAAGAGCTTATAAAAGATGGTGGACAAGATAGATTTAGGGTAAAGACTGGACTTCCTGTTGCAACCTATTTTTCTGGCCCTAAGATAAAATGGATATTGGATAATGTGCCAGCGGCAAAAGAGGCAGTTTTGAGAGGAGATGCCATGTTTGGAACTATGGATACATGGATAATCTGGAATCTTACTGGCGGCGTTCATGGAGGCTCTCACGTTACTGACGTAACCAATGCAAGTCGAACCATGCTTATGGATATTTCAACATTGCAGTGGGATGACGAAATTCTCAAAATACTTGACATTCCAGCCTCAGGTCTTCCTAAAATCACACCATCATCTGACAGTAAAACATGGGGAAGCTCTAAAATAGACGGCCCTGTTGGTGCAAGAGTTCCTGTATGCGGAAATTTAGGAGATCAGCAAGCAGCTCTATTTGGTCAAACATGTTTCCAGCAAGGAGAAGCAAAGAATACTTATGGAACAGGCTGTTTCATGCTGCTTAACACAGGCAATAGACCTGTTCAATCAAAACATGGGCTTTTAACAACTCTTGGGTATCAAATTGGGAATGAGAAACCTGTTTATGCACTTGAAGGTTCAGTTGCTATGGCCGGGGCGTTAGTTCAGTGGGTAAGAGATAATCTTCAGATGATTCGTGAAGCACCTGAAATTGAAACCCTTGCATCAGCAGTAAAAGATAATGGTGATGTTTATTGCGTTCCTGCATTCTCAGGATTATTTGCACCATATTGGAGATCTGATGCAAGAGGAGTTATTGTTGGTTTAACTCGATATGCCAACAGATACCACATCGCAAGGGCAGTTCTTGAAGCAACTGCATATCAGACAAAAGATATTGTTGATGCTATGAATTTAGATTCTGGTGTTGAGCTTACAAGCCTTAAAGTTGATGGCGGCATGGTTGAAAACAAATTATTGATGCAGTTTCAATCTGATATTTTGAATGTCCCAGTTATCCGTCCAAAAGTTGCTGAAACAACTGCACTTGGT
Organism: Desulfamplus sp.; assembly: GCA_015233755.1. GTDB lineage: Bacteria > Desulfobacterota > Desulfobacteria > Desulfobacterales > Desulfobacteraceae > Desulfamplus. The sequence goes on from JADFXA010000012.1 coordinate 1,787, forward strand.
GCGGCTTACGCTGCTGGACTTGCTGTTGGGTTTTGGGCAAGCTCTGATGCTCTTAAAGCCAACTGGTCAATCCATACCACATGGAAACCAGACATGAACGAAAAGAAGAGAGCAAAAGGCTATGCTGGTTGGAAAAAAGCCGTTGAAAAAACCTTAAATTGGATAGAATAGCTTACTAACAATTAATTCTTAAATCATAGATGAATAAGTAAAAAAATTTTATTTGAGATTTGACAATTTTTTAGAATTTGTCAAATCTCATTTTCATTTTTTAAACCTTGACAATCTCTTGAAATGTGTATTAAGCAAAATCTCACATTAACAATCAGCTTAAGTAAACTTACGAATAATGTAAAGGGAGAGAATACATGGGATTATCCCTTAAGAACATGCAAAAAAAAGTGGACGGAGAAGAGCATCTAATAGATATAAATTTAGATTTTGAATCTGGTTCACGAAACGTCATTCTTGGCAGAACATTATCAGGCAAAACCTCTCTGCTTCGGCTCATGGCTGGTTTAGACAAACCAACAAAAGGACAACTAATGCTTGATGGCAAAGATATAACAGGCATGTCAGTTAGAAAACGAAGCGTTGCTATGGTCTATCAGCAGTTTATCAATTACCCATCTTTTACAGTTTATGACAATATAGCTTCACCTCTGAAAGTTAGTAAAATGGATAAAAAAGAGATTGAACGTAGAGTTCAGGAGGCAGCACAAATGCTTCATCTTGAGTCAATGTTAAATCGTCTCCCTTCTGAACTTTCAGGTGGTCAGCAGCAGAGAACAGCAATAGCAAGGGCAATTGTAAGAGATGCAGACCTTCTTCTTCTTGACGAACCATTGGTCAATTTAGACTACAAACTACGAGAGGAGCTTCAAATTGAGCTTCAAGAGATATTTAAAAAACGTAAATCAATCGTGGTTTATACTACAACTGAACCTGCAGAGGCTTTAATGCTTGGAGGTAATATTGTGGTTATGGACCAAGGAAAAGTGATACAAACTGGCTCAACACCTGAAGTCTATCACCACCCTGCAACCACAAAAGTTGCTGAAGTATTCAGCGACCCTCCAATAAATTACATAAGCTGCCATGTAAAAGGCGATCAAGTATTGCTTGGCGGAGGTGTTAATTTTCCTTTAAATTATCACCTTAAAAGTTTAACCGATGATCACTATAAATTAGGTGTCCGATCTAACCACTTTTATTTGAAAAAAAGAGGAGAAAATGATGTTAGACTTGCTGTAAAGGTTGAACTTGCTGAAATAAACGGCTCTGAGACATTTATCCATGCAGATTTTAGTGGAGAAAGAATAGTGATTCAGGAGGTTGGTATTTACTCTAAAAAAATTGGGTCTGAAATTGAGGTATATGTTAATCCATCTCGCTTTTTTGTATATTCTGATACAGGCAAACTTGTAATCGCCCCATCGTAACATTGTAAACACTTACCGTCACTTATTTATACTTCAATTAAATATTTATACCTAAACTACAGTCTATAGATTGAACCTTTGGGCATATTTTCTATCATTAAAGTTAAAGGAAATTTATGGCACAGATCAACTTAAATAAGATAGCACACAGTTATATAAAAAATCCCAAAAGTGACTCAGATTATGCTCTCAAACTCATTGATAATATATGGGACGATGGCGGTGCTTATGCTCTTCTTGGACCTTCTGGGTGTGGAAAGACAACCCTATTAAACATAATCTCAGGTCTTTTAGTTCCAAGCAAAGGCAGAATACTATTTGATGGTAAAGATGTTACAGAACTTCCACCAGAAAAGCGCAATATTGCCCAAGTGTTCCAGTTTCCTGTTCTTTACGACACAATGAGCGTATTTGACAATTTAGCATTTCCATTGAGAAATCGTGGCTTTGATGAAGATTCCGTTAAAAAAAGAGTTCTTGAGATCGCAGAAGTTCTTGATTTAACCCCATTTCTCGATAAAAAAGCAGCAGGACTTGCAGCAGATGCTAAACAAAAAATATCGTTAGGCCGCGGGCTTGTAAGAAGTGATGTTGCAGCTATTCTATTTGACGAACCACTTACAGTTATTGATCCAAATTTAAAGTGGCAGCTTCGCTGTAAACTTAAAGAGATACATGAGCAGCTTAAACTTACCCTAATCTATGTAACCCACGATCAGGTAGAAGCATTGACTTTTGCAGATAAGGTTGTGGTTATGTATGGCGGCGAAATTGTGCAGATAGGAACTCCTCAAGAACTTTTTGAGAATCCAAGCCATAAATTTGTAGGCTATTTTATAGGAAGCCCTGGAATGAATTTTCTTCCATGTAAGGTTGATGGGAACATGGCAGTTATTCAAGACATTAACGGCGTTATGATGAAAAATAATGCAATTGCCCAAAATGTTGGAATTCCATTGAACGATTATTTATCTAAACTTGCATCTAAAGCATCTGGACACCTTGAGCTTGGAATACGTCCTTTATATCTTAGGGTTCATGCAAATGAAGTAAATGGAAGTTTAAAGGCAAAAGTAAAATCGTTGCAAGATCATGGAAATTTTAAGATTCTTACAGCTATTTTAGCAGGTCATACCTTACGGGCAAGGCTTGATGAAGAAGATAAGGCGATAATTGGTGCAGAAGATGTTTGGTTAGAGTTTCCAATTGATTGGATAAGGCTGTTTTCAAAAGAGCGACTTTTAAAATGAGTCCTTCTGCACTAAACGACTCTTACATTATAACTTTTTAAAAAGTAGGAGCATTAATTAAAGGTAAGGAGTATTTAAGTTATGAATAAATGGGAAGATAATAGAGCGTGGTTCCTGGTAATACCTGTATTTATTATTGTTGCCTTTAGTGCCATTCTCCCTTTAATGACAGTTGTTAACTATTCTGTTCAGGATATATTTGGTCCTGGAGATCGTATGTTTGTAGGAGTTGAGTGGTTTAAAGAGGTTCTTGGAGATTCACGTCTCCATGAAGCTCTTTTAAAACAGTTTCTATTTTCAGGACTTGTGTTGCTTATTGAGATTCCTCTTGGAATTGGAATTGCACTTCTAATGCCTAAAAAAGGTTGGGGATCATCTTTAAGTTTAGTATTAATGGCTCTGCCTCTTTTGATTCCATGGAATGTAATCGGCACAATTTGGATTGTATTTACAAGACCAGATATTGGACTTTTGGGATCGTTTATCAATGGTATGGGGATTCCATTCGACCATACTGCAAGCCCAATACAGGCATGGATTACCCTTATACTTATGGAGGTGTGGCACTGGACACCGTTGGTTGTGTTACTTGCATACGCGGGGTTGAGGGCAATTCCAGAAGCCTATTTTCAAGCTGCAAAGATTGATGGAGCTTCAGCTTGGGCTGTGTTTAAATATATTCAGCTTCCTAAGATGAGAGGAGTTCTTACCATTGCCATACTTTTAAGGTTTATGGATAGCTTCCTTATCTATGCTGAACCATTTGTCTTAACTGGCGGAGGTCCTGGTAATTCAACAACTTTCTTGTCAATCTATCTTGTAAAAATAGCTGTTGGACAGTTTGATTTAGGTCCCGCTGCTGCATTTTCTCTTATCTACTTTTTGATTGTTCTGCTTTTAAGCTGGTTGTTTTATCAAGTGCTTCAAAATGCGGGCAAAGGAGGTGCGTGATGAAAATTAAAAAAAGAACAATTGTTCTTATCTTCTACTTTTTCCTGCTTATGCTTCCAATATACTGGATGCTAAATATGTCTTTAAGAACCAATGCCGATATTTTGGGTAACTTCTCTCTTTATCCCAAAGATATAACCTTTGCCAACTACATTAAAATTTTTACAGATTCATCATGGTATTCGGGTTACATCAACTCAATTCTTTATGTCTCTATAAATACCATAATATCATTGCTAACTGCTCTGCCAGCAGCTTATGCTTTTTCCCGATATAAATTTATTGGAGATAGCCAGATGTTTTTTTGGCTTTTAACTAACAGAATGGCACCTGCAGCAGTTTTTCTTCTTCCATTTTTTCAGCTCTACTCAACTTTTGGTCTGATTGACACTCACATTGCTGTTGCACTTGCCCATTGCCTATTTAATGTGCCGTTAGCTGTTTGGATTCTTGAGGGATTCATGTCTGGTATTCCAAGAGAACTTGATGAAACTGCTTATATTGATGGCTATTCCTTCCCAAGTTTCTTTATATTTGTATTTATGCCTTTAATTAGGGCGGGAGTTGGAGTTACTGCGTTTTTTTGTTTTATGTTCTCTTGGGTTGAACTTCTCTTTGCAAGAACATTGACAACTACAGTTGCAAAACCAATTGCAGCTACCATGACAAGAACAGTAAGTGCTACTGGTCTTGATTGGGGACTTTTATCAGCCGCTGGAATTTTAACCATTGTTCCTGGTGCTTTAGTAATTTGGTTTGTCAGAAACCACATGGCAAAAGGATTTGCAATGGGCAGGGTATGATAGCAGTATCCTGCTTCTACTTCCGTGCGGTTTTATGGTAATTAATAT
>JADFXA010000012.1:6372-12279 GCA_015233755.1 Desulfamplus sp.
GTATCCTGCTTCTACTTCCGTGCGGTTTTATGGTAATTAATATCAAAATGACTACTGTTTATAAAAGGAAGGAGTTTCCATGAAACCAAAAAAAATTTCAAATATACTTTTATCAGTTTTTATTTTAACAATTTTGGGGCAACAACTTCTTCAAGCTTCATCTTTTGTTCCAAATCCAAAAATTACGGTGAATGGACTATCTACAGTCAGTGTAGGAACAACAATACCTGTTTCTGTTAAAATTACATTAAATCCCGCTATGCCTTCTGGACAGAGTGGTGATTTGTGGATCGTTGTTTATACAGCGTTTGGCTGGTATTCGTACGTTTCTCCGAGCGGATGGGAAGAGGGTGTAAAACCGACTCCATACTCTTTATTGGTAAATTTGCCGGAGTTTGAAGTAATAAATTCCATACTTCCAGCAGGATCATATACGTTCTATTTTGGCGTTGATCTCTCTTCAAATGGTATCATTGATGAGTCGACTTTAGCTTATGACATTGCCCAGGTTAATGTTACTGAAACTCCCATCGTTAGCAACATGATCCCTTGGAGCCAGACCTCTTTTCGCAATACGGCACCTTCACAACCGCGTCATGTAAACCGAATTGTAACCGATCCTTCAGGCCGTGTTCATGCAGCCTGGTATTCTCAAGATTTCAAGGCTTACATGTCATATAGCGACGATAACGGAAGCACATGGAAGCATAAAATGCTTGAACGTATGACACAGATACACCAACTAATTCGTATGAGCAGTGGTACGCTGGTGGCAGGTGGCGAATCTGTGAATGCAGCTCCCATGCTCTGGTACAGCAAAGATAATGGAGAAACTTGGCAGGCCGGAGCTAGTGGTACGGGAAGTGCAACAAGTTTACCTAACTCTCAATCTTCTATAATCTGGGATCTGGCGGAAAGAAAGGGTGAAATCATCATCACTACATCTGCTGAAACGAACTCGCCGAGCAAAAGCAATCAGGTTGTCTATACCTGGAATCCTGAAACAAATATCCTGCGAGCACTTGGTTCACTACCCGGTATGGGCGCACTTGCGGTTGCTGTAAATGCAGAAGGCGCCATTTATGTTTCTACCCAGGACAGCTCTGAACACGACGACCCGTCAACAGCTGGAGAGGGTAGAGTCTATCGCAGTACTGACGGTGGCACAAGCTGGACACAAACAGAAGTACTGACTGAAGCAAACCGGATATACGCACTAACGTTTTTGTCAGACGGTTCGCTTGTAGCTGGCTCTGGCCTCAATGGAGGCTTCTACCACAGCGTTGATGGCAACAGTTGGACATTGATGAGTAAATTGCCACAAGGAGATAAAATGGCTGGCAATCCACCAGTGCTCACCTCTTATGACGTTACCCGTGTCTATAAAATCATAGAACTAAAGAGCGGTGCCTTGTTGGTGGGTACAGGTAACAATACAGGTGATATCTTTCTCACATGCGACCGTGGAGTAAACTGGCTCCCGACTGCGGAAACAGGAAACAACAACGTAGTATGGGGTCTGGATCAGGCTGAAGACGGCACGATATGGCTCAGCAACGGCTCCGTGCAGGGTGATATCTGGAAAGCAACACCACCAAGCAATGTCTCTACCCAACAGTTTTATTCTTGTTCAAGCCGATAAAGATATGAATGATATATCAATTGAATTTCATTAGAAAATCAATCTCGAGAGAACAACTACAAATAATTAAAGAAGTGAAACATATAAGGAGCAGGATTTATGAACCTTGAGTGGATGGCATGGACATTGCCAACAGCAATTTTTTTCACAACTATTGTATGTATTCTGATTGCCATGACCGTATGGCAAATTGTATCGCCTTGCGTTAAGAGACGGGGATTTATTCCACTTAGCACTACAAGGGGAGACAGGCTATTTATTGGACTTTTAAGCAGTGCATACATTCATTTAGCATGGCTTGGATTGACTAACTTTACAATATGGATAGCTTTTGGACTCTCCCTTATCTGGATGGTTGTTGTTATGAGGTGGGGTTAAGCTATAAAGGCTTTGGTATTAATGTATAAACGGTGTTGTTGTTGTTTTAAGTATCAACAGCCTTCATACTTAAAACAACTTGATAATTATAACAATTTAAAGAGGGCTAATACACATAAGGAGAGAGTATGACAGAAATTAGTTTTGGTAGGAAATCTGCACGGATTTGTCTTACAGTTGCGACAGTTGTTCTGCTTACACTTGGCTCGGCTAATGCAGGTATTGAAGAGGCAAAGAAATGGATTGACTCTGAATTTCAGCCGTCAACATTGACCAAAGAGCAGCAGATAAAAGAGATGGAGTGGTTCATCAAAGCTGCTGAACCATTCAAAGGAATGGAGATTAAAGTTGTTTCCGAAACTATTCCAACCCATGAGTATGAATCCAAAGTATTGGCTAAAGCGTTTCAGGAAATTACAGGAATCAAACTGACCCATGATCTTATCCAGGAAGGCGACGTAATTGAGAAACTTCAGCTTCAGATGCAGTCTGACAAAAACATTTTTGATGCCTATATCAATGACTCAGATTTAATTGGTACTCATTACCGTTATGGTAAGGTTGCAAATTTGACTGACTGGATGGCTGGGGAAGGTAAAGATGTTACGCTTCCAACCCTTGATGTTGATGATTTCATGGGCAAGTCTTTTACAACCGCACCTGATGGAAAGCTCTATCAGCTTCCAGATCAGCAGTTTGCCAATCTATACTGGTTCCGTTATGACTGGTTTAAACGTGATGATCTGAAAAAGAAATTTAAAGAGATTTATGGCTATGAGCTTGGCGTTCCTGTCAACTGGTCTGCTTATGAAGATATTGCAGAGTTCTTTACAAAACATGTAAAACAGATTGATGGTAAGACAGTTTATGGACACAATGACTATGGCAAGAAATCGCCTGACCTTGGCTGGAGATTTACTGATGCATGGCTATCAATGGCTGGTGCTGGCGACAAAGGTTTTCCAAATGGAAAACCAGTTGATGAATGGGGAATTCGTGTTGATGAGAATAACCGTCCTGTAGGTTCAAGTGTAAGTCGTGGTGGTGATGCAAATGGTCCTGCTGCAAAATATGCTTTGCAAAAATATATGGATTGGCTACGTCTCTATGCACCTCCTGGAGCACTTGGAATGGATTTTTATCAGTATCTTCCTTTCCTTGCAAAAGGAGATGTTGCTCAGCAGATTTTCTGGTACACAGCTTTTGTTGGGGACATGGTAAAACCTGGACCGACAGTTAACGAAGATGGCACACCCAAATGGAGAATGGCTCCATCTCCTCATGGTTCATATTGGGAAGAAGGTATGAAACTTGGTTACCAAGATTGCGGTTCATGGACACTTTTGAAAAGCACACCAGTTGACAGAAGAAAAGCTGCATGGCTTTTTGCTCAGTTCACAGTTTGCAAAACTGTATCTCTTAAAAAAGCCCATGTTGGTTTAACTCCAGTTCGTGACAGCGATATCCGTCATCAATCTTTTACAGACAGAGCACCAAAACTTGGTGGTCTTGTTGAGTTCTACAGAAGCCCTGCAAGAGTTGCATGGACTCCAACTGGAACCAACGTTCCTGACTATCCAAAACTTGCTCAGTTGTGGTGGCAGAATATTGGTGAAGCAGTTGCTGGTGAAGTAAGTGTATCTACTGCAATGGACAATCTTGCAAAAGAGCAGGATCGTATCTTAGAGCGTGTTGCCCGCTCTGGGGTTCAAGGAGACAAAGGTCCTCTTTTAAATCCTGAAAAAGATGAAAAATATTGGTTAGATCAACCTGGTGCTCCAAAACCAAAACTTGCCAATGAGAAACCAAAAGGTGAAACAGTTGATTATGATGCTCTGCTTGAAGCATGGAAAGCAGGTAAAGCTAAATAGTTGATACTAATTAATATTTAACTTAAACTATTAATTATTTATACTATCAAGATAAGGTTCACTTATTCATCCTTCTAAAAACAAGAAGAGGAAGTGAACCTTTTTAACTAATAGAATAGACAAAAAATGGAGGTAAACAATGCCCGGATTGAGATATTTTCAAGCAGCCATTATGGTTATTGTTATTACAATAATGGGAGCTTTTTTAATGACAAAATACTCTTTTGCAGCAGATACTAACAGTGGACAGGCACTTGACGAATCGGGCAAAGCAGGCGCTCATGCAAGTAACAGCGCTGCACATGCTATTATCAGTACAGGTAAAGTTACCTCAGCCGCTTCTGCAATACCATTAAGCATTGGTGGTGCAGCCGGAGCTGTCAGCAGTGAAATCGCTAATGACCTTATGGATGCCGCAACTGCACCGGCAGGTACTCCACTTGAAATTTCAGATGAGTCAGTAAGTGTGGGGCCGCCACCTGATGAGGCATTAAAAACCAATACAGAGACAAAAGTTAATACTGCAAAAAAGACAAAATCAGAACCAAAGTCCAATTGACCTTCTGCAAAATTTCAAAACTTTGTTTAGACACTTAACTCCATTAGAATAAACAACTAATTATGCAAAAAGTCTAATATCAAAAAAACTAAAAACTGATATAAGTTAAGGAAAACTAATGGGATACTTTAAAACTACAAAAAATATAATAGCTGCTACAGTTAACATAAAAATCATTTTAAGATGTAAGATTATACTATTTTCTCTTACTATCTTATCGATTTATTTTGGTAGTGCTATTGCAGGAAGCAGTCAGAGCGAAGGACCAATCCAGTTTAAACCTGAAGAGATTATTAAATTTGCCAAAAAAGTCGAAAAGAGGCTCGCAGAGAAAGGGGCAAAAGTTGCTATCATTGCAAGGGTTGGACGCCCACGCAATAAACTCCCTGAGGGAATCAGCTTCACTCATACTGCAATAGCTGTTTATTCTCAGATTACAACTGCTGACAAGAGAAAGATTCCAGGATATGCTATTTACAATCTTTATCAGAAAGATGATAAACCTGAAATAAGCGATCTTATCGTTGATTATCCTGTAGACTTCTTTGCAGGTGTATATCTGCTCGAAGCCGGTATTATAATACCTTCACCTGAGTTACAAAAACGTATGCTGGCAGTTATCACATCTGGCACATACAAATCTTTGCATAATCCAAAATACTCTGTAATAGCAAACCCGTTTACACTGGATTTCCAAAATTGCACGGAACATACACTTGATGTTATCTTTGCATCAATTTATGATACAAGTAATATCAATGTCATTAAAGCCAATGAGAAAGCTTACTTTAAACCACAGCCAGTCAAAATAAACCCTTTAAAACTTGCTTTAGGTTCCATGTTTATAGCAGACGTAACAACCTCTGACCATCCAGAATCTCCAGTAACAGCAACTTTCACAACAATCGGACAGTTTTTATCAAAATATGATTCTGCTTCGCAGATAATGATCATTCAACCTGATAAATAAATAAAGGATAATTGCATGAATATGGAATATCAAAAACCAACAGGAGCCTTTATTGGTGCATCATGGACTGCATTGTTAACAGGAATTTGTGCATATTTAATAGGATTATGGAATGCCACAATGGCACTCAATGAGAAGGGCTATTATTTTACAATTCTGCTTTATGGTCTATTTGCAGTTGTATCTTTGCAAAAAACAGTACGTGATAAAATTGAAGGTATTCCTGTAACAGGGATATATTATGGCCTTTGCTGGATTTCTGTTATTGCAGCCATGTTGCTGTTAACTGTGGGATTGTGGAATGCTGAACTCACGTTAAGTGAAAAAGGATTCTATGCAATGTCCTTTATTCTAAGTCTTTTTGCGGCAATTACTGTCCAAAAAAATATTCGTGATATGGGAAGGATATCTGAAATTGGTAAAATACCCGATGGTGAGAAATTTCATGTGGATCCAAAACAAGATAGATTCCCTCAGCAAAATGAAC
>JADFXA010000012.1:12309-14218 GCA_015233755.1 Desulfamplus sp.
CGTAGATTTGTGAATTTTTTATCGGTTAATCATCTCCATAACCTTTATTTTGCTTATACGTAATCTATTCATTAACTGTGAAAGAGTAACAATATCCTTAATAAATTCTGAACTTTTTAAATTATAACCTAAGTTATAGAAAATTAGACTCTTGCAACATCCGCATTTTGGCTACGACTACCTGTCCTAATGAGATTCCACCATCTCCTGAAGGAACTTTAGTATGACTATACACCTGAAACCCATTTTTTTCAAGAAAATGAATCATACCATTCAAAATGATCAAGTTGTTAAACACTCCACCACTTAATACTACTCTCTTTATTCCTGTTTCAGCACTTACATGTTTCGCTGCAAGTACAAAACTTGCGATAACTGTCTGATGAAATTTAGAAGCAATTTGCTCAATAGATACTCTATTATTAATATCTTTAAGAAGATTTTTAATACATGGAATAAAATCAATTAAAAGTAATGATTGGCTTTTTATACCTAAATTTTTATCATCTTTATCATCTAATTTTTTATGAATCGATATCTTGTATCTTTCACCATTTTCAATAAAATTATTCTTACCTTGAAGTTCAATAGCCGCCTGACTCTCAAAAGTTATCTCATGCCTGATTGAGCAAAGTGAAGCAACAGCATCGAAAAGCCTTCCACAGCTTGAAGTTAATGGAGTATTTATCTTCTTTTTAATCATCTGAACTATAAAAGATATTTTATTATTTCCAATTTTACTTTCAATCTCTTTCAAAAAAGGAAAGTTAAGCACAAACATATCATCACCAAACGCTGCATAAAGATAAGAAATAGCCATTCGCCAAGGTTCTTTTGCAGCAGCATCCCCTCCTGGCATAGGAATATATTTAATGTGTGCTTTACGTTCAAAATCTTCCTCATTACAAACAAGAACTTCTCCACCCCATATATTTCCGTCACTTCCAAGACCTGTTCCATCAAGAGTTATTGCAATAACATCTCCTTGAACACCATTTTCAGCCATACAAGATACTGCATGTGCATGATGATGCTGAACAGCAATTAACTTTATATCTGTCTGTTTTTTTAGATTATATGCGAATTTTGTGCTTAGATAATCGGGATGAAGGTCATGTGCAACAACCTGTGGCTCAATGGTTAATATTTTTTTCAAGTGCTTGACGCTGTTTTTGTAGAAATCAAAGACCTTCTCATTTTCAATGTCACCAATATGCTGGCTTAAAAATGCAAAATTCCCAGAAGTTAGACAAATTGTATTTTTAAGCCCAGCTCCGCAACCCAAAATGTAATCATAATTATCGGAATTAGACTTATAGTCAATATTATAAATTTGCTGCTCTATGTTGTCAGATTTATGCTCAATTTTGTTAGATAAATCCAGTTTGATATAATTAGGTAAAATTATAGGAAGAGGAGCATAGCCTCGAGAGCGTCTAAAAAAGCGCGGTATTTGTTTTTGAACCTGAACTATTGAATCATCTGCTCTAAAGTATATCTCTCTATTATGTAGAAGAAAATAGTCTGCAATATGGGCAAAAGCATCAATAGCATCTTGATTTTCAATAGAAAGAGGCTCTCCACTTCTATTCCCGCTTGTCATCACAAGTATTGAAGGTCCTTTTTCAAGCAAAAGATAATGTAAAGGAGTATATGGAAGCATTATCCCCAAAAAATTGTTATTTGGAGCAATTGAACAGCTTGCAATATTGCTATTACTAAGCCTTGATAAGAGGGTTATCGGACGGTGATGAGATTCAAGAATTTGTCTCTCATCAGAAGAGATAAAAACCAATTTAGAAGCTGCATCAACCGAGTGTGCCATAAGGGCAAAAGGTTTGTCTGGTCTTTGTTTTCGTCTTCTTAACTCTGTTATTGCAGTTGGATTCATGGCATCAACTGCTAAATG
>JADFXA010000012.1:14270-19055 GCA_015233755.1 Desulfamplus sp.
GCTGCATATTCTAAAGAGCTAATAGAGGAGTTTAAGAAATTTGAGTCATTCCCGCTATAATTAAAATTACTTCTTTTTCTATTATCAGCAACTGATCTTATCAATTTATCATCAATAATTACTCTTCCAAATTTATCGACAATTAATAGATGAGGACCACAGCTAGGGCAAGCATTTGGCTGTGCATGAAATCGCCTATCAAAAGGATCATCATACTCTTTTTGGCACTCTTGGCACATTGTAAAAACATTCATCGAAGTTTTAGGTCTATCATATGGAATATCTTTAATAATAGTATAGCGAGGCCCACAGTTTGTGCAGTTAATAAACGGATAGCCAAATCTTCTATCATTTGGGTCTTCCATCTCTTTAATGCACTCTTCACAGACAGAGACATCAGGTGATATTAGAGTAACTTGTGGGCTATTTGATGAGCAACAATCATCATTATTTGAGTTTTTTTTACATTCTTCATGCAATGGAGATAGTTTAGTGCTTTTGGAGATAACAAAATCTTTATAGTGCGAAGGAGTTATAGATTGGCAATTAATTTCAGAAATAATTGAAAGAGGTGGTTTTTTATCGTTTATATCAGCTTCAAATTGTTCGATATTATTATAATTATCAGAATTTGTTTCAACTATAACAGTAACACCTTTAGATGTGTTAAAGACCTCACCTTTTAAGCCGTAATGATGAGCTAATTGGAAAATAAAAGGACGGAATCCAACGCCTTGAACAACACCTTTAATATTAAATTCTTTTGCAGTAGTCTGGTTATTCATTGGTATACTGCTCTCGGTTGTAGATTGAGTATTACATATATAAAAGCTAACTTTATTCCTGTTTGAAGTATAAAAAAAGCTTACTATTTGGAATCAGAGTCAGCAGAAAGAATCATATTCATCTTATTGTCTGCAAAATTTAGCATATCTCTCATATCTTGAATTGTTTGGCGAGCTGCTTCTTCGTCAACCTTACTTATTGCAAAACCAGCATGAACAATCACGTAATCTCCAAGTTTGACATTATCAAGCAACATAAGACTTGCATCTCTTCTTACGCCATCAACGTCAACAATTGCCACATTATTCTTAATCTCAATAATTTTTGATGGAACAGCAAGGCACATTATTTTATACTCCAATATTTTTCTCAAATTAAATAACAAATGATTCTTGTATTAACAGTTTTGGGGCGTTAAATATCTATTGGGATAATAAAAACCCCACATTTACCTCTTTTTTTAGAGATGAATGTGGGGTCTTGATTCTTTAGCTTTTGATTAAATATTAGTTATTTATCAAAGCTTGACTTATCCTCTAACTTCTTCTTTAACTGTTGCTGCCAGTTTAAACAGAACAGTCAGAATAAGAAATCCAGTTGCAAGAACGCCAAGACTTATAACAATTTCTTGAACTGTAGGAATATACTCAGTTACATGGTGAAGTGGGTTTGGCACAAATCCACCTGAGATCATGCCAAGACTCTTATCAATCCAAGTTCCAATGAAAATCATAATGCAGGTAAAAGGCAAAAGAGTCTCATTGTTTCTAAAAGCTGGCACAACAAGAAGAGCAATACCAATAAACATAAGAGTCATTGATGTCCACATCCAAGGAACCAATGCACCATGTCCATGCAAACCAAAGAACAGATACTTGATATGAGCCATGTGTCCCGGAATCTTACTGTAAAAAACTACAAAAACTTCGCAGAAAAAGAAGAATACATTTGCAATCAAAGCATAGCAAACAATCTTTGAAAGTGTCTGGATTGCTTCCCAGCCCGGATCAAATTTTGTGAATTTGCGAACAATATAGCAAAGCAGAATCAAGAAAGATGGACCTGCTGCAAACGCAGATGCAAGAAATCTTGGAGCTAAAATAGCAGTAAGCCAAAACCCTCTTCCTGGAAGTCCGCAGTAAAGATATGCTGTAACTGTGTGAATACCAATTGCAAACGGGATAGAAAGATAAATAAGAGGTTTTGTCCAAGCTGGTGGTTTAACCTGATTTCTCTCAGCTTCAAGAACCTTCCAACCAATTACTATGTTAAGGAAAAGGTAGCCATTAAGCACACACATATCCCAGAAAAGCATTGAGTTTGGTGTTGGATAAAGAAGAACATTGAGCATTCTTATTGGTTGACCCAAATCTGCAACAATGAACATAAGGCACATGATTAATGAAGCTACAGCAAGAAATTCACCAAGTATGGTGATTCTGTGGAAACGCTCATAATCATGCAGATAGTAAGGGATAACCACCATAACACCTCCAGCAGCAACACCAACCAGAAAGGTAAAATTGGCAATATAAAATCCCCATGAGACATCACGGCTCATGCCAGTAATCATAAGACCATTCATAAATTGGTCAATATAGAGTGCAAAAGCAACTGCCATGACAGTGAGCAAAGCACCAAGCCATATCCAGTATTTTTTGCTTCCTTTAATAGCTATTTCAAGCATAATTTAATGCCCCCTACATGATATAGTAAACAGAAGGCTCGGTTCCAAGCTCCTGTTTACGTCTGATTGCATAGTTTTCTTTCAGAAGTGCCCGAACTTCAGATTCTGGATCTTCCAAATCCCCAACAACAATCGCACCTTCTGATGCCTCAACACATGCAGGCTGTAGACCTCTCTCAAGACGCTCTGCACAAAGATTGCATTTTTCAACAACACCTTTGGAACGAATTGGAAACTCTGGGTTTATCTTTTCAATAAAAGGTCTTGCATCTCTGAAGTTAAAACTTCTTGAGCCATAAGGGCAAGCAGCCATGCAGAATCGGCATCCAATACAGCGGTGAAAATCCATGATAACAATGCCATCTTCACGTTTAAATGTTGCCTTTGTTGGACATGCCTGAACACATGGTGCATTTTTACAGTGGTTGCAAGTTACAAGAAATGGCAAAGATTTGAATTTGTCAGCAAGAAACTCATCTTCCATCTCTGGAAAAGCGTTATGATAATGTTCTTCCCATATCCACTTTATCTCTTGCATCTTTTTTGCTGGACGGGTGTTAGGATATTTCTTTTCATCCGGCTGAATATCAAAATTAGGAATATTGTGTGAATTACGACATGCAGCTACTACGCTTTCTACAACCTCTTCTGTAATTTTGCTTGTATCAATTACCATCCCCCAACGTTTAGCTGTTAAGACCTCAGCTTTTGGGGTTGTAAGAGGCAAAGAACTAACAGCATCACCACCGCCTGAGGCAATAGAGACAGCCTTTATTGCTGGAGCTGCACCAATGGCGACCGCAGAGATTCCCGCTGCCTTGAGAAAGCCTCTTCTGCTGCTTTTACTCAGAAAGTTCTCTCTTTTATTTTTCATTGGGTTACCTCCTTTGGATCTGTATGGCACTCCCAGCAATAGGGAGAAACTGAAGCATAGTTATGGCATTTATCACAAAATTTAGCCTTGTCTGTATGGCAGCCAAGACAAGAATCTTCACCTGTAGAAAGGCTCATGCCAAATGTTTTTCCATTCGTACTTTTATACATTCTATCAGAATTTCTAACCACTGAAGTTCTCCAATCATTAAGAATAGTCATGTGGTTAGCTCTCATATCATACTTATCAAGAACACATTTCTTAGCAGCCTTTGCCTTTGCTGAAAGCTCTGCCTCTGGTGCTGCACTGGTTTTACCAATGTTGAACCAGAATGGAAAGAGAGCAGCTACAACAAAAACAACAAGTCCTGCCACGATTACATTTTTACTCATCTTCTTCCTCCTCCATACCGGGCAGTGGGTCACAACGAAGGTCGGTTTCTCTCTCTTTCTCACCCGGCAGAATCAGAGCATTACCAACCAACTCATGGATACCACTAACTTTGACACCGGGAACCCAATATTCCATCAATGTGGAGAGTGCAGCTCTGTCAATAGCACATATTGTCCCAAGTGTATTGACACCAAATTTCTCATGGACATATTTAACAGCATTTGCACGAGGTAATCCACCTGCCATTCTCAACTCCATGTTCTCACCAGCATTTAGACCAGAACCGCTGCCACAGCAGAAGGTTTGCTCACGAATGGTATTTGGCGGCATCTCAAAGAAGTTGTCACATACATTTTGAAGAACATAACGAGGCTCATCAAGAAGCCCCATACCTCTTGAGGTGTTACAAGAGTCGTGGTAAGTCATAATGCGGTTTGCATTTCTGCTCTTATCAAGCTCAAGTTTTCCGTGTCTAATAAGGTCTGCTGTAAACTCAGTAATGTGAACCATCTTTGTTGATTTAGCATTTTCAAATTTGGTCCCAGTAATTGGGTTTACTGGCTCTTCAAGAAAATCTGCAGGACCATTCATTGTATCCATATATTGATGAATTACACGCCACATGTGTCCGCACTCACCACCAAGAATCCACTTAACCCCAAGACGCTTTGCCTCTGCGTACATCTTTGCATTAAGTCTTTTCATTGTTTCGTGAGAGGTAAAGAAACCAAAGTTTCCACCTTCAGATGCGTAAGTACTCCACGTAACATCAAGTCCATATTTATCTTTCAAATATTTAAAAAGAATCAAATATCCCTGGCAGGTGTATGTTCCGGGATCTGCAAAAACATCTCCAGAAGGAGTTATAAAGAGAATGTCAGCACCTTTTTTATTAAATTGTGGTTCAACATTCACACCTGTAATTTCTTCAATATCGTCAGTAAAGAATTCAATCATCTCTTTGAACGCATGAGGCTGGATTCCAAGGTGGTTACCTGTTTTATAGCAGTTTGAAATTGGCGTTGCAATCCAGTCAATATTAAGT
>JADFXA010000130.1 GCA_015233755.1 Desulfamplus sp.
TGCTTGGTATGGAAGTCGTAAAAGCAGATAAAGTAGACTTTTATATACATGCTGATGTCAGATGGATTTAAAACAAGATTGTCAAATGTAGTTGAAAAAGCAGTAAAACACTTTGGAACACCTTTTCATATTTATGATGAAACAGGAATTGTTGAGACTGCAAAATTGCTTAAAAAATCATTTTCAGGCAAAGATGGATTTAAAGAGTTCTTTGCGGTTAAGGCTCTGCCAAACCCATCAATAATGAAAATAATGAAGGAGCAAGGATTTGGTTTTGATTGCAGCTCTTCGCCTGAAATTTTGCTTGCTCGATCAATTGGCAGCACAGGCAGCGAGATAATGTTTACATCAAATAACACGAGCATGGAGCAGTTTGAAACTGCAGCTATTGATGGAGGTTCTGTTCTAAATCTTGACGATATATCTTTAATACCAAAAGTGCCTGTTATGCCCGAACTTATTTGTTTTAGGTATAATCCCGGACCAAGACGTAGAGGTAACAAGATCATTGGCAATCCTGTAGAATCAAAGTATGGAGTTAGTCATGAACAGATAACAGATGCGTATCGTCAAGCAATTAAACGTGGTGCAAAGCGTTTTGGTATGCACACTATGCTTGCATCAAATGAGCTAAATTATGAGTATATGGTTGAAACAACTCAGATGTTACTCTCAATTGTGGAGCAGGTTTCAAATGCTTTGGATATAAAATTTGAGTTTATAAATATTGGCGGAGGGCTTGGAATACCTTATAAACCAGATCAAAACCCAATGAATGTTTATGCTCTTGGGGTTGAAACAACAGAGATGTTAAATCAATTTGAACATAAACATGGCTGGTATCCAAAACTTTTTATGGAGAGTGGTCGATATATAACTGGTCCTCACGGTGCCTTGGTTACCATAGTGATAAATCATAAGAATATTTATAGGAAATATGTTGGGATTGATGCCTCAATGTCAGCTCTTATGCGTCCAGGAATGTATGAAGCATATCATCATATACATATTCATGGAAAAGAATCTCATTCAGAATATGAAACGGTTGACGTTGCGGGGTCTTTGTGCGAAAATATTGACAAATTTGCGGTACAGCGCTACTTGCCCGTAACAGAAGTGGGAGATATTCTGATTATTCACGACACAGGTGCCCATGGACACGCTATGGGATTTAACTACAATGCCAACCTTCGCCCCAAAGAGCTTCTCTTAAAAAATGATGGAACTATTGAGCTTATAAGAAGGGCAGAGACGGTAAAAGATTATTTTGCAACACTTGATTTTGAAAAAGATGTGTGTATTTAAAGATAGGTTTCATTTTTCTTAAGAGACATTTTCCATTAACACTTAGATTTAAAGGAAGAGAGCTATGATTAAAATAGGTACCGTAACTTGCACACCTGAAGCAGCTGATATGGTTGCACAATGCTACTCATCATTTCCAACACCAACAGAAGGACGAATAAGACTTGTCGATACCTATGTATCAACAGAAAGTATCACAAAGGGAGAGACAGAGTATAAGGCATTTTCTATATTTGAGTATGACGATGCAGATGATGTTCTTATACAAGAGTATCTTGAAAAGAGATTTGCTGCTTTTTCAAAGATACCTGGGGTTACATACAAGATAGAAGATTGGGGCAGGGTTGAAGATGCTCTAAAATTGCTTGGAGATGGTAACTTTGATGATAATTTCAGAAGCACCAGTTATTAATTTTGTATGAAGCCGAGCGATAAATTGCCCGGCTAAAAGTGATTTAAAACCCGCTTAAAGCGGGTTTTTTATTTTTGATGAATTAATTTTATTTACACTAATCAAAGCAAAGCCGCTTATAATGTTATTGCAGTATTAAACCTGCCCTGATGATGTTAATGCAAAAATAACCATTTTTTGCATCATACGTTCTTGAACCGTCTTTGGATTAGCAAGATCCATTCTTTCAAGATATGGAATCAATTTCTCAGGTATCCCTCCAATACTCTTGCTGATAAGTCCATGCATTACTGCAAACTTGTTTCGCGATGCAAGTTCTTTAAAGCCTCTTAACGCCTTTCCAAGTATAATCTCTTCTTTGGTGAAAGCAGTTCCAAACGGGAACGCAGAGAAGAAGCCTTGCATTCTATAAGGTCCAAATTTTGCTTCTAAAATCTCAGGAAGGTTATCTCTGAACTGCTGAGGAATCTGCCATTCCGCCTCTATTGCTCCCGATTTTTTTGCCTTATCAAGCAAATCATCTTGAAACCTTGAATCAGCAATACAGATAAGTCGTTTCATAACCTCACCGTATCTCAGTCCTCTAACATCTGCTATACCGTATTCTGTAACCACAATATCTTTCAAATGTCTTGGAATAGTAGTATGACCATATTCCCACACAATATTTGAAACAGCTTGTTGTCCTTCGCCCCTGTAGCTTCTGATCATTGTAATAGCTCGACCATCCTCAAGTTCATTTGCCATTGAGATGAAATTATATTGTCCACCTGGTCCGCTTATGATTCTATTGTTGTCAAGCCCATCAGCTACAGTTGCACCTGTCAAAGTTACCATAAGTGCAGCATTAATAAATCTTCCATGTAATCTTTGAAGTCTTTTAATCTCTTCATTGCCATAAAGATGATTTACATAATCAACACTTCGCATATCAATTAGTTTTAGACGCTCCTCGCTTAAATTACGTAAATCTTCATAAAATTTATGAGGACCAATAAAGAAACTTCCATAAAGTACAATTCCGTTTTTCAAGATATTTCCAAGACACGATGAGACAACTGATTCAAGATTCTCTTTAATAGACATATCAAGAGGATAAGATTTACCATCAAGAACCGCACATCCATCTTCATAGACAAGCTCTGATTTGAAGATTCCAAATTTTTGGAAAAAGTCAAATTCGCTTTTCTTGATTCTTGTATGAACTAACTTTCTTTTGACTATCTCCCTAAATATCTCTTCCACCTGATTTTCATTAAATTGGTTATCATTGATCACCCTCTGAAGTCTTACGTCTTCATATACCTTTCTTTTAAGAATATCTGCTTTAAAAAGCTCGAGAAGGCTGTCAACAAACATTTCAGAGGAACCTAAAAGACCCTTGTCAAATGGTTCCGTGCCACCTACAGAGTCAATCAAATCTTTAAATTTTGTATAGATACCTGAACTATTAAGGAATTTCTTGTATATTTCATTGTTTTTATGACGCATCTCAACACCAGCAACAATAGCATCACCAAGGGAGCCGATACCAACTTGAATGGTACCGCCATCTTTTACAAGTGTGCTTGCATGCATTCCAATCATCCAGTCAACAGTATTTACAGACTCTTTAGGTGCCCCAAAAAGTTTAAAATGGTAATCAGGATTATCAATTACCATATCGTAGAAATCAGGTTTTACTACAGCATCTCCATACATAAATGGCATATCTTTGTGGATTTGGGCAATTACAGCAACTTTTTTACCTTGTGCCTCAAGTTTTCTAAGGAATTTTCCTCCGTCAAGGTGAGTATCAGGATTTGAACCCATACTGAACATGATTTCGCCGTTTATCTCTTTTTTTGCCACAAGCTGTGAAACAACATTGCACTCATTAATAAAAGCATCACGTATAGCATATGTGTAATTAGATCCAAGATAGTTACGTGTAGCGTGTGCATTGCCCATCCAACCGCCAGCTTTATTAAAAAATTCTATAAGGGTAAAATTTGGTGGAACTTGTTTTTTTCTCATATCTTGAACATATTCAAAATCAACAAAATCTTCCCAGATACGCTCAACTAATGGTTTCATAAATCGTTTTTCAAGTTCACTTGACCATGTTGGTTTCTCTAAAGCTATCGCTGTAATCAAGGTGAAATTGAAGGTTTGATCTGTCTTGGCTCTTCTGTATAAAGCATTAATAAGGTGATTTGGCTTTGCAAGAGCCAATGGAGCAGCAAATACAATTTTTTTTCCGACTTTTTCAATCAGATCATCAACACATTTTTCAACATCAGAATAATATTGAGGAGCTTTATTTTCTAACACTGTTCCGATCCCCCTTTGTTTTTTTTAAAAAGTTAATTTGGTTAAAAAAAAGTTAATTTGGGTAATTTGATATTGTTTATTAAAGCAACGTTGGTTTGGTAATTAAAATTAATTTAGAAGCTGGAAAAATATTAATTAATCGGCTAATCGGCGTGAAACTATTTTCTGTTCTAAAATATTCGTTACAGAAAATCAACATTTAAAATTATTAGAGTTATTATAAGTAGGGCACAGATCAACCCTCAACAAAAAGTTTAAGTGAATCTATAAACTCAGGGTCTTCATTCTCAATTATAGAGACAATATGCTTGTGCATTCTTCTTTTATGCTCTCCAAAAATACCACGTTTCTTTTGCAATGTTTTGGCAAATGCAATTGTATCGGAATTGAGCTCGGTTAAATCAGCACTTGCCTTTTCAATAATATGATTCTGAGCGAGCTCCTCTGCCCCAACTCTTTTTCCAGTAAGTTTAAGCTCATTGAATTTATATTCAGGTATAGCTTTACGAACAAATGCGATCATTCCCGGCAAAAAAGGAATATTTATGTCAACTTCAGGAAAACAGAAAAAGCCCCTATCTTTTCGCATAAATCTAAAATCACAAGCACATGAAAGAATGGCACCATTGCCAAAGGCATGACCATTTATTGAAGCAATAACAGGAATCGGCATGGTGAGAATTCTTTTAAATACAGTGTTCATCTCATACATAAATTGTTTAATACTATCAAAATCTTTTGAAGCAAATCTTCCAAGTAACCAATCAATATCAACGCCTTGTGAAAAATTTTTTTCATCTGATGATGTTAGAATCAAGGAGAAGATCGATTCATCTGAAAGTATATCATCAAATATACGATTCATAGTTTTCCCAAATTCAAGGTTTTGGCGATTTGCACCATTACACATGGTAACTATTGCTGCTGTTTCATCTTTTTTCCATTCTATCACAGACAAGGGCAACTCCTTTCAATTGATTTAAGTTATTAAAATTTTACACGATTGATTCTAAAATTTTACGTAATTCTCATTTAAATATTTAAGTTTATTAAACGCTATCAATGTTTCACTACTACACACTTGGCTTTTAATCAAGAACGTTTATCTCATTTTTGTACTATATTTCTCTTATCAAAATATGATTGACATAGTTTCTTATTTCTGATTATCTCAAAAAATATTATCATATTTTGATACGATTCTTTTCTTACAATTACAACCTCATAATTTGCATTGTGTCTATTCCATCTTGCAAATAATAAAATATAAAATATGCGTTAAAAAATAAAAAGAGGAGTTTTATGAAAACATTTCTTCATGTGGGTTGTGGTCAAAAGCAAAAAGATAAGACCACAAAAGGCTTTAACACTCCTGAATGGAAAGAGCTGCGTATTGACATAGATAAAAACGTTGCTCCTGATATTGTCGGCACTATGACTGATATGTCTGCAATCTCTAATGCTTCTGTTGATGCTATCTTTTCAAGCCATAACATAGAACACCTCTATCCACATGAAGTCCCCACAGCATTGTCAGAGTTCAGAAGAGTCATCAAACCTGATGGATTTGCAGTGATAACTTGCCCAGATTTGCAATCTGTCTGTGAGCTAATCGCAAATGACAAGTTGACAGAGCCAGCTTACACATCTCCAGCAGGTCCAATTGCCCCGCTTGATATTCTTTATGGTCATCGTCTCTCTATGGCACGGGGCAATCTTTTTATGGCACATAAATGTGGTTTTACACAAAAGGTGCTGACAGGAACTCTACAATCAGCGGGTTTTGTGATGATCGCAACTAAGAGGAGACCACATCCTTTTTACGATCTCTGGGCATTAGCAACCATGAACTCAATGGAAGAGACTATTTTACGAAAGCTTGCTGATGATTTTCTCTATCCTTTATGACTATAGTTTTTGCAAAAGCAAATTGTAATCTCCCGTTTTTAAATCTATTAATTTATATAAGTTACAGGAAAACGCCATGATAATTGGACTTGATGTTGGCGGAACCCACACTGACGCCGTTCTGTTAAGCGAAAATGGACTTGAGAGACATATAAAAGTCCAAACTGATACCTCAAACCTTTTTAATACAGTTCTTTTAGGATTTGACCTGCTACTTGATGGAATTGCCTCTTTTAAGGTCAAAAGAGTTGTTATAAGCACAACACTTACTACTAACAGCGTTGTGCAAAAACAGTTAAATCCTGTAGGCATAATTGTCTCATCAGGACCTGGCATTGACCCTAAACTCTTCCGTAGAGGAGAGCATTTTTATACAGTATCTGGCTCAATAGATCATAGAGGCAGGGAG
>JADFXA010000131.1 GCA_015233755.1 Desulfamplus sp.
TTAATCAGCTCAGAGAGATGGATGCTCTTGATCGTATTGGTGAAGTTTATAAAGAGCTTCCAAAGGTGAGAAGAGAACTTGGACAAGTTCCGCTTGTAACTCCTACAAGCCAAATTGTAGGAACGCAAACGGTTAATAACGTTCTATTTGACACAGAAAATGAGCGTTACAAGATGATAACAGCACAAGTTAAAGATTTGTGCTATGGTCTTTATGGTAAAACGGCAATTCCAATTGATCCAGAGGTACAGAAAAAGGCTCTTAAAAATTATGATAGAGGAAGTGAGCCAATAACCTGCCGCCCAGCAGAGGTGTTAAAACCTGAGCTTGCAGCAGCAAAAGAGGCGATTGGAGAACTTGCAGTTGATGATGACGATCTCTTAGTTTATACGCTGTTTCCTGTAACAGGTAAAAAATATCTTCAGATAAAATATGGAAAAGAGCCTGTTCCTACATCAATGAAGCCAATTACTCTTGATGATGTGGCAAAACAGGCAGAAATTGTTAAGAAGGCAAAAGCAGGTGAACTTGTTGAAAAATCTGCACTTGATGCAGCAGTTGCCGCAGCTTCTAATGCAGCTTTAGCATCTGCTCAAAGCAGTAGTAAACCTTGTAAATGTCCAAGCCAGGCACCAGCAAAAACAGACAATCTACGCACATTTAACGTCTTTGTTGATGGAGAATATTTTGAAGTTGGAGTTGATGAAGTTGGTGGTTCTCCTGTTATTGCTTATGCACAACAAGTTGGACATTCAATACAACAAGCTGCTCCAGCATCTAAAGCACCAACAAGAATTCCACCACCGCCAGCAATGTCAAGAGTTTCTGCACCAAAACAACCAGCGCCATCAGCAGCACCAAAGCCGGCAATGGCAACACCAGTTGCTGCACCTAAAGCTGCACCTGCTCAAAGATCGTCTGCAACACAAAGTGCAACTGCTCAACAATCGTCAGGTGGAGCTGGTGAGCTTAAAGCCCCAATGCCAGGGATGATAATAAGGTATGAAAAATCAGTGGGGCAAAGTGTTAAAAAAGGCGATATTATTGTAGTTCTTGAAGCTATGAAGATGGAAAATGGTCTTCCTTCACCAATTGACGGTGTTGTAAAGGCGGTTAGTTTTGCAAGTGGGGATTCAGTTCCCAAGGGGTCTGTTTTGGCATTAATTGAGTAATTGCCTTGATTTGTCTTAACAGCTTGAACTTTATTTTAAATAAAACTCTATTATTTTTCAAAAAGGCGGAACTCTTTTAGGGGTTCTGCCTTGACATTTCTATATAACAGTTAATGATAAAAGCAGCTTGAAAAGGAGAGTTAAAAAAATGGCGGAAAAAGATGTAATAAACACTTTAGAGAATGCTGAAAAAGATTTGCTGTTAAAAATGGTCATTGACTCTTTTAGAAGGACTATTGTCCATTATGGTCAGTGGTTTGGAGAAGTTGCCCATCAGTTGGGCATGGAAAAGGCAATGCAGATTGAAGATGGTGTTTGGGATGCAAGTTTTGGTAATCAGATGAGTAGATTAGCAAAAACTTTGGGATTTGAGATGGAAAACGGTATTCCTTCAACCCTTGCAAAACTTTCAAAACCAGAGCTTCTTGACCTAATTGAAAAACAGGGGATAAATTGGCTTGCAAATGATGGTATTTGGTTTCAGGCTGTGGAACACAAATATAATATGAACGATGCTAAACGGTGTAATGACACCTGTTGGGGAAGATTCTCACCTTTTGAGGCATTGCGGATAAAAAAACTTCTGAATTTACCTGACAATGGTGGTATTCAAGCTTTAAAGAAAGCTCTTGCATTTAGAATGTATGCTGTGATTAACAAACAGTCAATTGAAGATGTGAGTCAAAATTGCATAATATTTAGAATGAATGAGTGTCGAGTCCAATCTGCAAGAAAACGTAAAGGACTTGCTGATTATCCATGCAAGTCAGGTGGGCTTGTTGAGTATCCAACATTTGCTGTAACCATTGATCCAAGAATTACTACAGAATGTGTGGGGTGTCCTCCAGATGAACATCCAGAAGAGTGGTATTGTGCGTGGAAATTTACGCTCCACAAAAACTGATTTTGGTTGGCATTAAAGAAGCTGACTCTGCAAGTTTGAGAAGAAAAGAATATATGTAATACAGGAAATATCACAGCGTTGAACCAGAATATATGCCATTGTAATCAGAATCAAATATGCAATAACAATTGCAAGTATGCCATACAGTATTCATCCATGATAGAAAATATTCCAGGTGCGATATACCGATGCAGGATTTTAAAGGATTACGGATTTGTATTTGATTTCATGAGCCAGTCGGCTCAGGAGCTAACAGGATATCCTGCATCTGACTTTATTAATAATTCAGTAAGAAGTTTCACAAGCATTATCTTCCCTGAAGATCGGCAAAAGGTTGTCAATGCCCTGTTCAGGGGAGTTGCATACAAAGAGAGCTTTGAGGTAGAATATCGGATTAATTGCGCCAATGGTGCTGAAAAATGGGTCTCGGAAAGAGGAAAAGCCCAATATAACGAACGGGGAAAACTGTTATGGATAGATGGCGCCTGTTTTGATATCACAGCAAAAAAGAAGATGGAGGAAGATATTATCAAGAGCGAAAAACTTAAAGGTGTGCTTGAGATGTCAGGTGCTGTGTGTCATGAGATGAATCAACCCATGACCTCTGCCATGCTCCATCTACAGTTGCTCTGTGAGGAACTTTCCACTGATCTTGGAGAAAACCATATATATAGAAATGATATTGATGTAATAAAAAAAAGTATCGAGGATATGAGCATAATTACAAAAAAACTTATGAGCATCAATCGTTATCGTACTCAAGAGTATATCAAGGGGCAAACTATTATTGATATTGACGGTTCATCCACTAATGAATATTAGATATAAAATTACCAATGATTAACAATGCCATATCAGGCTATCCAATCTCTTCCTTGGCTCTATCAAAAAAACAAAGGATAGAATTTGGACAAACGATAATCTGATAAAGCAGTTTTATATAAGGAGAAGATGATACATGGGGCGTTTTGAACGCTTTGAATTGGGTATAAACAAGGTGCAGGATTACCCACTTGTTTTTGAGGCGGTAATACCACCTGAGTGCAGTTTATTTCAAGATGTTAGAAGATACCAAAGTTTAACTGCTCATCTTGATGTAAGAATCATAAACATTGACGGTAAAATTGAGATGGAGCAGGGTGTTATCCCTGTTGCGTTATCAAAAATATCATCTGCTGAAAGAAAAGAACTTATCGAATATTTAAAGATTCGTATAAGCAGAGGTGATAATATTGGCTCTGCATGGGCATTTTTTAGATCAGAAAATAAAAAAAGACCTCTTATTGCTGTGGGTGCGAATGTTGTTTATAAAAATCCAGCTACAGGCTATTCAAGAGCAGTTCATCTCCTTTCAGAGCTTCAAAAGAGCGGCAATAAAATTAACACTCTTTTAAAGTCATTGGTATTTGCAATAATTATTGCCGGAGTTTCAGCAGGTGGATATTTTGCATATTACGGATTTATAAAAAATAGTGATTTTAAACTTTCAGATAAACTCAATTTTGGAAAATATTTTCCAGGTGCTCAACCAAAAGAGATGCAATTTTATAAATCAGTATTTCCTGATATTTACCAATGGCTGTATTCAGAGGTTGTAGATGAAAAAGAGATTGCAAAAGAGCTTTTGAATCCTGAATATGTTAAAGATATTATAGCCTGTATGGATAAATCTTTTTATAGAGATAGTGATGGCGAGGCAATAGAAAAGAGAGGTAAAGACGACACCAGTATTAGTAACAAAGAAATTGAAAATAGTAATAACGCTATCGGCAATTACAAAAGCACTATTGAAAACTACAGAGGAACTCGTTTAGCCCTGTTTGTATATTTTAACTACAACCAAAATGTTAAAGATGCTCTTGAAAAATATAAGTATAAACTTGATTCAACAGAATTTGGTCGTCTTGCAAAGATATACTCATGTAATGAATCTGGTTATACAAGTAATATTTTCTACTTTAAAGTTGGCGATCTCGCTATAAAACCTCCCCAGATAAATCAATATCTTACAGATAACATGATTTCACATAACGACTATAAAAGGCTTAGGGATACCGAAGATTTTTCAGAGATGCTAAAAAAAGATGATATAAATTTTAGGCTTAAAAATTTTCTTTCAGATGTCTATACTTTCACTCCGCTTAAAGTTGAAAATCCAATTGAAGATATTGAATGGTATCTATTAACCAAATCCTATCCTAAAGCTATAAATTTGTCTGAGACAAATAGTAATTCAAATGAAAAGATAAGTTTTGCAGCATTCTTTAAAATTAACGAATCAACAATGGTGCCAAGGGATATAAGCATTGAGCTTATTGGTCATGCTAATCAAGGAGGAGCTATATTCCAATGGTATAAGATTGATGATGATCAAAAAAGAAAGCTTAATTTAAACGATAATTCAACAATGATTTTTACAGATAAGTTTGGTCAAAATTTTAAGCTTGAGGTGATTGAGAGAAAAGTCAAAGAGCTTGCACTTGAAAAAATCGAAGGAGATTTCCCAGTTACTGTTCACAGAGACCTTTTGATGGAAGATTCTAAAGGCAAATATGGAATTCAGTGCTATGATCCTGTAACATCCCTTGTTCTATCTAATTTGATTAGCAAATCATCTTTTGAATCTGATAACAAAATCACCCTAAAACGGGATCCAATACAGATCAACACATCTTTAATACAGCTATCGAAAGATGATAGCTCATCTACTCAGGTTTTGAACATAAGCCCAGGAAAGACAGGAGTTGTAAATCTTTTCAAAGATATTGATCATTTCCGTGCAAAACTTAGCAATGGTCAAGATGTAAAGTTTGAAAAAGCTGATGTTAATCTTTTTAATCCATTCTCTTTTACAGTTTATGATGACAGCATCACATTCAGCTATAAACATGAGATAAGCGGAATGGAGTTTTCAGTTAATAACAAAATACTTAAAATTGTAAAATCTGAAGATGGCGGCCATCAAATTGTTGAGATAAATTAGATTTAGCCTATTTTCTATAAGGAGAATAAGATAGCAGAATGAGAGCAATGATTTTATTGGCACATGGAAGCAGGAAAAAAGAGTCTGCTCAAGAAGTTGAAGAGATGGCAAAAGAGCTTGAGAATCAAGCTCTTAAAAAAGGGCAATTTGACATTGTAAAACCAGCATTTATGCAGTTTTGCGAACCAAATTTTTATCAAGTAGTTGATGAGCTTATCAAGAACCATTCAAAAAACATTGCCGACACAGAGGTTGTGGTTCTACCCTATTTCATCTCAGCAGGCAGCCACGTTTCAGAAGATATCCCGAATCTAATTCAACAAGCACAAATAAAATATCCTCAACTTGCTTTCAGGGTAACACCTCACCTTGGGAAATTCCAAGGGCTTACAAAACTTATACTTGAGGAGAGATAATCAAGCTAATCCCCTTATCGGTAATCTCAATTTTTCTCTCCTTGTATAGATTGCCGATTGATCGCTTAAACTCTTTTTTGCTCATGCCAAATTTTTGCATGATTATATCTGGTGAGCTTTTGTCGTTACAGGGGATAAATCCACCCTCTTTGTTTAGAAGATCAACGATTTTTAACGCTGATTCTGGAACAGAACTATAACCACCACGTTTGAGTCTAAGATCAATTTTACCATCTTCTCTGATTCGATGAATGTATCCATTTGTCCTATCTCCTATAGAGAGAGACTCAAATGTTTCATTCCTATAGAGAACTCCATAATGTGCATTATCGATGATTGCCTTGTATCCAAGTTTAGTCACACCATAAATGAGAAGGTTTACAGCCATACCTTCAGAAAGTCCTATCATATATTTACTGCAATTGTCCTCAATATTTGTTGTTGCATATACTCTACCGGTCTCTTTATCTAAACAGACCTTAACTACACATTTTTCACCCTTTTTCAAGGGTCTGCTCAT
This sequence comes from Desulfamplus sp., assembly GCA_015233755.1. Lineage (GTDB taxonomy): Bacteria > Desulfobacterota > Desulfobacteria > Desulfobacterales > Desulfobacteraceae > Desulfamplus. The sequence goes on from JADFXA010000131.1 coordinate 5,996, forward strand.
CTCATTTTTAGGTATAAACAGCTCTTTTTCAAGACCCCAATCTAAAAATGCCCCAAAATGTGCTGTATCTTTAACTTCAAGAAAGGCAAAATCACCAACAACAGCATTTGGTATTAATGTTGTCGCAATTGGTCTATCTTCAGAGTCTGTATAGACAAACACTCTTATAATTTGACCAACCTTTAACCCGTCTGCAGGGACATATTTCAAAGGAAGTAACACCTCTTCTTCTTTAGGGTTTAGATAGAAACCAAAAGATACCTCTCTTTGTACTACAAGATCAGTGGAAAGTTCTTCACAGAGCAACTGTAGATGGAGCATGGCAGAGGTCATGGGTTGATTCATCTCAT
>JADFXA010000132.1 GCA_015233755.1 Desulfamplus sp.
CATCTATCCATCTTCTAACCTCTGTAGCAATACCGCTTAAATGAGAAATAAAGTTTAACGCCACACGTTCAGCTTTAAGAATAGTGTTAATGGAACCTTCAATCTTGGCAACTTTTTGACCAGTTTTTAAATTATCTCCATCTGAAACATAAAAATTGACGATACACTCTTTATCAATATAATTAAATGCACAAGCAAAAATATCCACACCACAAATAACACCCTCTTGTTTTGCTACAAGCCAGTAGGTATCGGTTTTGTTATCATTGAATATGGCATCACTTGTAATATCACCTAAATCACCTAAATCTTCCCAAAATGCCATTTCCAATAGTTTTATGATTTTTGTATCAATATTAAAGTTATTTGAAACCATATAAATTATTTATAATCCTTGACTTAATTCTTACAACTTTAAAAATTATAGTTTAAACGCTTCGGTCTTTGCCAATTAGTATCAAATCCTATAGAATTTAGAATTTCTATACCTTTTTCAATATTAACACCAATATCTTTTACTCCATGAGAGTCATCACCGATAACAACACTAATGTTCATTTTTTTTGCCTCTGCAAGAATTGGAGCAGATATATATGGCTCTGACGCACCTTTCATCAACGCCCTTAAGTTAAAATCCATAATAAGATTTTTCTTTTTAATCAATTCAAGATTTCTTGTAATACGCTGCCAAATAAGAGGGTGCTCAATTCTTTCATGATAATTTTCATCAAAAATTCTTATAAGATCAAAATGACCAACAACAGAAGGCTCAATAGCCTCAATCATCTCGTATTGAACATCAAAGTATTTGCAGTAGAGCTTATCAATACCACCAAGTGCCTCTGCTGTACAATCATAATACTCTTTTGAGTAATCAATACATACATCATTAACATGGTGAACTGAACCAACCACATAATCTGGTTCAAATTTTTTAATAATATAGGGGATAAAATCTTTGTATCCTCTATAGGTTTCACTTTCAAACCCAACCATTATTGTTATAAAATCTTGATATTTTTCTTGAAGTTTTCTGCATGTTTTAATGTATTCCGTAAATCTTTTGGCAAGCATAGAGACATCAATACCAGCAACAGCTTCGTCAGGGTATCGTAACTCATTAGAAATAGGATATATATGCTCTGTAATACCAACCCACTCAAATCCAACTTCAATATACTTTATAATAATCTCTTCAAGAGTATTTTGAGCGTGATTGCAAAACTCTCCACTATGTCCACCATGAACTGATACAAGTTTGATTTTTTTAAGATTATCTATTTGGTTATTTTTCATATTTTGATAGCTTTTTGTCTAATTTTTTTTCACATTTTAATGGTAAATTCAGGTAGCATGGCTGCATTATAAAATCAAGTTTTATGCCTGCCATATAAATCATCAATATTATGGAGTATCATGGTAGAGACTAACTTAACATAACCGACTTAAAATGGCTTGACACTTATTAAATAGAATGTTTAGTAGTTCCAAATTACTGAAAAAAAGGAGGCTAACTGGAGCTGTATTATGGAAGATAAACTTCTCATTGTTGATGATGATCCTGATGTCCTACTCTCTTTATCTGATCTATTAAAAGATGAAGGTTTTGATGTAAAGGCTGTTAGTTCTGGAGAAGAGGCTCTTAAAGTATTTTCAGATTTTCATCCATCTGTTGTTATTACAGATATGAAAATGTCGGGAATGAGTGGTCTTGAGCTTATTCATAAATTGAGAAAAATAAACTCTTATGTTCAAATTGTAATTCTTACAGGCTATGCAAGTATCAAAAATGTTGCAGAAGCGATGGCAAATAACGGTGCATTTGCCTACTTTCAAAAGCCAATATCTGACTTTGAGATGTTTTTTGGCTCAATTCGCCAAGCCTTTGAAAAAGAGCGGCTTATCAGAGAAAATTATCATTGGGAAGAGCGGCTAAAGCTTGCAAATGCTCGATTTGAGACCATATTTGAGAATATGGATGCTGTTATATATGTTTCAGATATGGATACTTACGAACTTATCTACGCCAACTCAACTTTTAAAGAGCTTTTTGGGGATTACAGCGATGAAAATCAAAAGAAAAACAATATTAGCAAGGGGAAAAAATGTTGGGAGTTACTGCAAAAAGCTAATAGTGGCCCGTGTTCTTTCTGTACCAATCCAAAACTTATTGATGTAAATGGTAAGCCTCTGAATCCATATACTTGGGAATTTTATAATCCAGTAGTTAGAAGATGGTTCAGTATCAAGGATCAGGCAATTTATTGGCATGATGGTCGAGTTGTAAGGCTTGAGACAGCAATGGATATTACGCCTTATTATAAGTTATCTCGAGAAGTTGAAAAATCAAAAAGGTTTAAGGCAATCGGAGTTCTTGCCGGAGGAATCGCCCATGATCTTAACAATACACTTGCAGCAATACTTGGAAACATAAACCTTGCGCAACTTATAGCTTCTGATCCAGAGTCAGATGAGTATTTTGTTGCAGCAGAAAATGGAATAATGCAGGCAAAGACTCTATCTGGTAAACTTTTAGCTCTTGCTAAAGGCGATACACCTGTGAAGAAGATAGTTGATATGAAAGAACTTCTTATAAATTTTATAAGCGAAAATCAATTTGGCTCTAAAATTGAACTCACTGTTTTAGATAAGAACTTAAATTGTGAAGAGATAGATAACGATGATACCTCAAATTTTATTATTGAGGTTGATGTAGAGCAGATTAAGACAAGCCTTTATAATATTTTCACAAACGCAAGCGAAGCTATGAACTCTCGTGGCACTATCAAGGTAAATCTAAAAAAATACTACAGTCCAACAAAAAACTGCAACTACGTTATGACAAGCATTTACGATAATGGCAAAGGCATTGCTCCATCAAATATTGACAAGATATTTGACCCATATTTTACCACAAAATTTCCGGGTAAAGAGAGAGGAACTGGTTTAGGTCTTTCAATTGCATACTCTATAATTAAAAAACATGGAGGATATATTGATATTGATTCTGTTGAGGGAAAGGGAACTCAGGTAGATATATATCTGCCAATAACTAAAGCCTTTTAATCATAATGTTATTATAAAGATTTATAGAGAAAAAATTGACAATGATTGAAATTCATAAACTTGTTAAAGTCTTTGAATTATATATAAAAAAGTAGGAACTCGACTTAGAGTTTTAAGCCTATTAAATTCAAAAAGCACTTCACGAGAGGGTTTGTTTATACGAAGTGGAGAGAGATAAACACTGCCCTTTGTCTTAGTTTTATCGATTTTCTCCCGCACAAGCCTTAAAAATGATGGATAATGACCTTTTGGAAGATTTTCGTCCATGATAAAATTTGCTGTGATTTCAATGTTGTTCAAAAGCGCATTTAACCTTTGAATCTCCATAAAAGCCTCTTCAACCATTGATGAAGTAAGCGGCTTTCCTATCAAATCAAGAGTCTCCTGATCCGCTGATTCAAGCCCAATATTTATATATGTTTTATATGGCAAACCATTAAGAGTCTTGAAGAGTTCAAAATCGCAACTCATAAGAGAGTCAACGCTCCCAAACATAAAGAGATTGCAGCCTTTTATATAAGATTTCTCAAACTCAAAAGAGCTGTAGGCAGCTTTAGCAGAAGATATTATGGTCTCTTTATCTGAATTTAAAGCATCGTGATCTCCGAGAAAAATGGAGTTATAATTAACAGTATCACTGCCATATATATCTTTTAGTTTTTCAATCTGTCTGCTTATCTCGATATCACTTCTAACTGCAAACGGTTTGTCAGATTTGACACGACAAAATTTGCATTTATATAGACAACCATCAGATATAATTAGCGGTATTATATCATAGTCAACATGGCGGGCATCAGGCGGCATAACTGTTATTCTTCCGCCTGACGTTTCAAATAGATGCTCTGCTTTTTTTTGGAGGTTTTCAGAATTATTTGCCAACGCAGATTCAAGAAAATTTATAAATTTTTCTTTATCTGCCAATAACTCTGTATTGTATGTTTTTATACTATCTAATGATTTGAAGATAATTTCCTGCCATGATGAAATTATTTTATTAATCACGGGCTCATTAAATGGCTTACCTCCAATTAGAGAATTTGTTGGATATGGAAGGTTAGGAAGATAATACTCGCCAATAGCTTCAAAAACTCCTGTATAGCCGCCTGTTGAGTAATATATCCAATCATTGCCCATTGATCGTTTAAGCCATTCAGAAGGTTGAATCCAATCTCTACCTTTGCCCTTTGCCCTTACGATCTCATGGTTTAGGTTAAATTGAAGTATGGCATCAGAGGTCTCAATTTCAGAAAAGATACCATACTTTAATGGAAAGCTGATTTTTGTATATTCATCCGCACCTCTTTTGTTTAAGGTAATTTTACAATAAGAGGTTGATAACTGGCTCACAGCACCATCAATAATAAAACGTGAGCCAGTTGCTAATGAATTTTCTGATAATAAAGAGTTAAACAACATCTAAAACTTTCTGATTAAACTTTTTAATTATTTGGGGTAATTTGATCAAATTAATCTATTTTGAGTATTGAATTCTTAGCACTTTTTTGTCTAATTTCCCCACACCTGTTTTTGCAATTGTATCCACAAATACGATTTTGTCTGGAATTCCATATTTGGGAATATTGCCGTTTTCAAATTCACTTACAAATAGCTTCTTTATATCTTGCTCTAAATCCTGACCTTTATAAGCCTCTTTTAAAACTGCCAAAACAATTGGACGCTCTCCCCATTTGTCATCAGGTACACCGATTGCAGCAGCTTCACTAACAGCAGGGTGCTGGCTTATTATATCTTCAAGAGTTAGAGAGGAAATCCACTCGCCACCAGTTTTAATAACATCTTTCAGCCTGTCTGTAATCTTAAGATACCCCTCTTCGTCAATATAACCAACATCGCCTGTGTGAAGCCAGCCATCAAACCAAAGCTCTTCGCTCTTTTCTGGATTGTGCAAATATCCTTGTGTAAGCCATGGAGTTCTTGCCACCACTTCACCTGTATGAACACCATCATGTGGTACAGGATTGCCAAGCGGGTCAACAATCTCAATATCAACCATTGGAATTGGCAGACCTGTTTTGCATCTAATATCAATTTGCTTCTCTTCATCCCAATCATACATATGAGGTTTAAGATGTGCAACTGTGAGAACTGGGCATGTTTCAGACATTCCATAAGCTGTGTAAAGGTTAATTTTTGCATTAAGACCAGCTTTACAAAGGCCGCGTGGAAGAGCAGAACCTCCAATTACAACCTTCCAATTCGAGAGATCGATCTTGTTGATAACAGGAGAGTTTACAAGCATGTGAATAATTGTAGGAACACAGTGAGAAAAAGTGACCTTATGTCCAACAACAAGTTTAAGAATCATCTCTGGTTCATATCTTCCAGGATAGACCTGTTTATTGCCAAGCATTGTAAATAGATATGGCATTCCCCAAGCATGAACATGAAACATTGGAGTAAGCGGCATATATACATCAGCAGAGGTCATTACAGCTTGAGAGTCCAATGCACAAAGTCCTGTCATCAAGCCATATGTGTGAAGCACAAGCTGTCTGTGGCTGAAATATACACCTTTTGGATTGCCAGTTGTGCCTGAAGTATAAAATGTGGTTGCTCTGGCATTTTCATCAAAATCTGGGAAATTATATGTGTCATCAGCATCTTTTAAAATATCTTCATAAACTCCATCAAATGCGATTGAAGTTTGTGGCTCTTTGTCAGTCTCTTTAATAAGAATTATCTTTTTGACCGTCTCCATTTTATCTTTGATAGGCTCAAGCAAAGGCAAAAGTTCAGAGTTGACCAAAATAACATCATCTTCAGCATGGTTGATCGTGTATAGAATCTGCTCAGGGGACAGCCTTATATGAACAGTGTGAAGAATTGCACCCATCATGGGAACTGCAAAATAGCACTCAAGATAACGATGGCTGTCAAAATCCATAACAGCTACTGTATCTCCCTGCTTTACACCAAGAGATTCAAGGGCATTTGCAAGTTTTGCAACCCTTTTGTGAAAATCCCGATAGGTGTATGTCATCTGGTCTCTGTAAATTATCTCCTGATTTGGCGAACGAATCAGAGAATTTTTAAAGATGTTTTTTATTAACAGAGGATAAGTATAGGCTGACTCACATTTCTCAATGATTTTTACTCCCATAATGCGTTTTTCTCCTGTTTGTAGTAAGATTAATAAGTTATTTAGACTCTACTATTAGCTCACACCTTCTCAAGTATGAACTCCTTTTGAACTTCACCGCCAATAATGTGTCTATCAAAGACCTGTTTTGCCTTTACACTGTCCAT
>JADFXA010000133.1 GCA_015233755.1 Desulfamplus sp.
TCGTCTAAATCACTCTCAATCCTTTGAACCATTCTTGTGAGTGCAGATGGGGTTATATTGCAAATGCGGCTTGTCTTTCCAAAATGTAGAGATTCCGATAGATTTCTAAAAATTTTAAGTTCATGAATGTTCATTAATCAATATCCTGAAGCAACTGCCATTGCAAGCAGTTGAGTAACAGTTCCGACATTAAGAACTTCCCAATTGCTAACCTCTCCCAGATAGTAGAGTTGTCCATCTTTTTCCGCAATATATGCACCTGTCCCAATATAATAGCGATAATAATAACCTGAAAGAGTTTGAGATGACGCGCCTGATGGATTTATAATATCTGGAAATTTAGCTTCTAACCAGTTAAAAATCCTATCCGTGTCAGATAATATATTATTTCCACTATATGTGTACGCCCCGGGAATATCTACACTCCCTCTTAATACTCCATCTTTATCTTTAGTTATAATGTTTGATAAATTTCCCTGAGGCACTACAGGTTTTTGGGGTATATCACTCCATGAAAAATCAGGGATAGAGTATGCTCTAAAATTAGATGAATTTGAAGAAGAAGCACTACTTCTATTATTTGAACTATCTAAAAAATTGTTATTTTTTGAAAGGTTTCCTCCCGTCAATGGTCGAAAATATCCTCCAGAAGGGTTAGTCAACTGAGGTTCAATACTATTAATGCTGTTCTCAGATAATAACTTTGAGGTGTTGCATGCAGGGTTAGCATCTGTGCAGCCACTATCATTATCTAACCCTAAGGGATGAGCTGATAAACCATTCCAAATAAGATTTCCACGAATGACGAGATTATCATCTGCTTTTATAGGGTCTGGAATATTCTGAAATTCAAGAGGACGTTCTCTTGATGGCAATACTGTGAAATGGCTATAAAGAGTACTCTTACTTTTTGGATTATAGAAGATGTTATTATATATAAAGATATTTTTGTTTGGAATTGACTCAAGATTTTCAGATTCAACATAACTACCCCAACCTCCTGCAGCAATTAAATCCTCACAACGTTGTGATGGATTAGGTATTTCGTCAGTTGCACTACAGCCTCTTTCTCCAAAAACAGCCTGAAAAAGAGGAAAGCCATTAGCTTGATCAGTTCCAACATTATATAGTGTATTAAATGCCATTAGGATATTATATCCACCAGACACACTCATTCCCACGCCTTCAATATTGTGCATTATGTTGTTAACAAATTTTATGTCATAGGCTTCGTAGTGAAGCCAAGGAGTCTGCATAACTGCAAGATTAGATGATTGTCCAGCTTGAAATCCTAAATAGCCATGATGTAGCTCATTTCCTTCAATCTTAAGATATGCGGAACCACCTTTGATATACATACACCATTGACCAGCAGTATGAAGATTATTATTAATAAAATGTCCGTATTGAACTGCAAAATAATCTACAACGCTGTGCCAAGCTCCTGCAAATTCGCTATTTTCTACATAAATATATTGAGCTTGATTAACCTTTAAAACTTCTTGTAAATTGTTGCACTGGTCGTTATCACAATCAGGACCAATTACACTTAAACCTCGAATCAGCAGATGATCTGCCGATGCAATATGGAGAAGATTATTGCCGCTAATATTAACAGGCAGCGTACCTCCACCTTTTAAATCCAAATCAATTAAATAGAGATAACTAACATTTTGGAAATCAAATCCACCACGAATTGTTACTGTATGTTTCCCATTTACAGCCTGAATAATCAAAGGGTGTTGATATGAACCTCTTCTATCTCCAAAATAGTTTAGGCAATTATCTGCTCTTTCATCTGGCTCACAGGAATATGTGCCGGGCATAAGATTTAATCTATATCCACTATTAGTTAGATTTTCTGTTTTTTCCCATGCCTCGGTTAAGGTACGTAAAGCTAAAGATGGTGTTAATCCTGTGTTGTTGTCATTACCATTTACAGGGTCTATCCAGATTTCACTTAAAATAGGAGTTCCTATGTCGTAGAGATTACTTGTTGTTGTAGCTGATGCTTTATCCACTCCATAAATAGTAGTATAAACAAGAATAGATAGAGCTAAAAGTAGAGTGAATAAAAATCTATAAAAAAAATTGATATGTCGGGAAATTGAATTAGACATTGCCTTATCTCCTATAAATTTATTAATCAGAATATATGTCATAATCCGGATAATATTTTTTTGCACAATTTTGACAGATACTATGACTAAATTGTGCTTCTGAATGAGCTTGAATATACCCTTCCATCTGCTGCCAATATCCTTTATCGTCTCTTATACTTTTGCAGTGCATACATATAGGCAACAAACCACTTAATGTTTTTATCTCTTTAAGGGCATGTTCAAGATTCTCTTTCTCCTTTCTAAGCTGGCTTTCTGTATCTTTGATTTTTTGGTGTCTTCTTGCGTTTTCTATCGCAAGAGCACAAACTTCAATTATTGACATCGTAAGGTTAAGATAATGTTCCTTATATTCAGGGAAACTTATCTCATCAATTTCAAGTACTCCAAGCCTGTTGTCATTATAATTTACTCTTACCCTGAAGCCTTTATTGGACTCTGTCCATTCATATTTTTTGTCAAAACTTAGAAGACGGCTTTTAAGTTCATTCTCATCTTCACTTGAAGATATTAAAGAGTATAATGTCTCAGACTGATTATCCTTTTGTAAAGATATATAAAATGCTTTTGCTGGTGAAAAAAGAGTCTGAAATACATTGAGGATGCTTTCAATTGACTCTTTTTCTGTCTCTGAATATATAATTTGTGTTAAAAGGTCAAATGCCATAGCATATTCAGAAACTTCTCTTCTGGCAATTTCAAGCTCAATATGCTCTCCAGTCATTTCGTTACCCTCAATTAACAAATTAATCACCCTAAACCCAATTTGACGACCTACTGCAAAACCCATTTTTTTATCCATTAAACTCAAGGGTGCAATTCAGTTTCTCAAGAGTTATATTATCCTAAAACTTATATCTTAGCAAACTAACGGATAATTACCCCATTTATGAACAGCCTCAGATATTGCCATTAATACTTCATCAGGAACCTGAAATGGAATTTCACCATGGTTATCAGACAAAATAAATCCACCTCCTGCACCTGCCTGTGAAATAACTCTCTTTACATTCTCCTCTGCTTCATTAGGAGTCCATCTTCTCATCTCAATTCCATTCAAATTGCCCATAACTGTAATTTTATTTTTACAACTATTTTTTAACTCCTGAATATTTTCATTTACACTAACTCCAACTATAGCTGTACCAGTGTCAGCTATATCCTCAATAATAGATAGACAGCGGCCAGAAGCCATATGTGTTGCTGTTGGTCCTTTAATTTTGGCAATAGTTCGTTTAGCAATTTCAAACCCTGTCTTAAGATACATCTCTTTAGTTGTAACTGTTGTTGAAGAGAATGGATCGAAATAACATATTGCTGTAGTTCCAGCTTCTAACTGTGCATTAGCCCAGTTTACACAAAACTCTTCATTTATTTTCATCAGATGATTAAACAAATCAGGTCTCTCATACATCAGGTCAAGATATTTATCGAATCCCATCTGCATAACAGGTAATGAAAATGGAGACATTACGACTCCAATAATAGGAACTTCATCTCCGATTTTTTCCTTAACTATCTGAGATGATTTAAAAACTTTAGCAAGACAATGTGTACTCTTGACATCAGGAACTTCAAGATTTTTAATATCATCAAACGTTTTAATTATGGGGATACCTGAATTTGCAGGTCCTTCATCATTATATATTACTTCACCGCCAAATGCCTCAATTTCAATAGGTGCATAAAAAAAATTATAAATAGAGTCATGGCGATATTTGGCTCGTAATCTTAACTGTCCCTCAGCTACATTTTCACCTTTGGCAAAATATTCTTTTATGGAGAGTCCCAACTCTTTAGCTCCATGCATGGTGAAAAGTAGAAAAAAAGGAACACGATCTGGCTCGTTATGCCCAAGTGTTGTTAAAACTCTTTGTAAAGATGTCATATTGTTCTTAATCATAAACTACCATCCATAACATTTTTTATGACTAATACAGCTTCTGAAGCAGTGCTGCACATAGCATCAGCTCCAACCTCCTGCCACAGTTGTTTGTCGAATCTGAAAGGAGCCCCGCCAACTACTATTTTTACATCAAGATTTAAAGCATCAAGTTTTTCTTTAAGATGTTTAACCTTAAGTGCGGAATGAAGCATAAGAACAGATACGAGAATAATCTCTATTTTATCGTTTTTAATGCGTTCAACCAACTCTTCAACTTCCATTGTCCCATAATCTAAAAGATCAAATCCGCTTGATCTTAGAAGTGAATAGACAATTGTTTTCCCAAGTTTATGACGATCTGAGAGTACACAGATAGCCATTTTGGGCTGATCTTTTCTATCTGGATCTCCAGGAGGTAATATTTCATCAATAAGCTCTTCACAAATACGACCAGCCATATAAACTTGAGACAAGGCAAATACTCCATCCTGCCAACCTTTTCCTATACGCTCAAGAGCTGGAATTACTACATTCTCAATAAAACTTATTCTGTCAATAGATGTGCTGCTTTCCAAAATCTGCCTTGCAGCTATTCTGTTTATGGATAAAAGTGCCTCCATAAAATTACTTATATTGTTTTCCATAAATTACTCTTTTAATTTGTTTTGTTTAATAACATCACGTATTTTTTTATCAAGATCACTTACCGTAACAGGCTTCATTAAAAAGCCTTTGATACCCATAGAAAGAGCTTTCTCTTCTGAGATAATTGTACTAAATCCAGTACATAACAGTATTGGAATATCGGGGCGTATTTTAATTAACTCAAGTGAAAGTTTATCTCCTGACATATTTGGCATTGCCATATCAGTAATTACCACATCAAATTTATCAGGGTTAGCACGAAATGCTTCAAGAGCTTCAATACTGCTGGTGCGTGAAATAACCTGATAACCTAACCGCTCTAACATATTTTTTTGCAATTTAATCAACACGGGTTCATCATCTACAAGAAGTATCTGTTCACTACCTCCCTCTACGGATGGTATCTTTACTTGAAGAAGCTCTTCTTGTTTTAAATAACTCTCAGCAACAGGCAGATAGATATTAAATTCTGATCCTTTGCCAATCTTGCTATCTACACGAATAGCACCACCGCAACCCGTTACAATTCCATGAATAGATGAAAGTCCAAGGCCAGTTCCTTTATCTCTCTTTTTTGTTGTAAAAAATGGGTCAAAAATTTTATCTTTTATATCTTCTGGTATTCCGACCCCTGTATCGGCTACTGTTAAACAGACATAAATACCCTTTTGAATATCTTGACCAATTAAATCTTGCTCATTAAATTTTGGATTTAATTCAACCTCTTTCAAGGAGATTGTCATTGTTCCACCTGTCTCTTCCATAGCATGATAAGCATTGGTTGCAAGATTCATTACAATCTGATGAATCTGTGTCGGATCGGCGTTTATAAGACCGCACTCTTTTCTAATATCTTGCTTAATTTCAATTGTTGAAGGTACTGTAGAACGAATCAGTTTTAAAGCCTCTTTAACAATATGCTGCATCTTAATTAATTTTACTTCACTTTTTTCCTGACGAGCAAATGTAAGAATCTGCCTCACCATATCTTTCGCTCTCATAGAAGCAGCATAAATCTCATTAAGGCTGGAACGAAGTGGGCTACCTTCAGGAATCTCGTCTGACAGCATCTCTGTATAACCAATAATGGGAGAGAGAATGTTATTAAAATCATGTGCAATTCCACCAGCAAGAGTACCTATAGCTTCCAATTTCTGGGCTTGGTGAAGCTGCTCATACATTTTTTTACTTTCAGCTTTAGCAAGTTTGTAATCAGTAATATCTATTGCCGTTGTAGTAAGGTATTCAGGCATACCCTCTTCATTTTTCAACAACATTCCAGTCATAAGCATGGGGAATGTTGTTCCATCACGGTGATAATGTAAAACCTCTTCCGGATAGAAAGCACCTTTATCAATAAGTTGGGAAAGAAGCTTATTAACCCATTCCATCTGCTCTGCGGAGTGAAACATACTCAAATGTTTTCCTGCCAACTCCTCTACACTGTATCCGTGAATCTTTGCAAAATAGCTATTGACGTATATAAGTTTACCATTCAATTGTGCAAAAGCAATGCCAACATTTGCATTCTCAAAAACTGTCTTGAACTGAAGAAGCTTCTTATTAGATTGTTTAAGATTGTTCTCAGCTTTTTTACGTTCGGTGATATCCTCAAAAACGACACCTGCGTAGTAATCATGAATCAGATAACCCATATTTCACGCA